>JAEHDO010000513.1 GCA_016880375.1 Betaproteobacteria bacterium
GCATGCGCTCGGGCGTCAGCCCGTTCGCCAGCCCGGCGGCGATGAAGCCGCCCGAACTCACGCCGACATACACGTCCAGCGCATTGAAGTCGACGCCCTCCAGGGACTCGGACAGCGCCAGCAGCGCTCCGAGCTCGTAGATGCCCCCCAGGGGGCCTCCCCCGGCGAGCGCCAGCCCGACGCGCGAAGTGGCGGTCTTGCGCCCCTTCCCGCGCACAGCGCGTGCCTTCACCATCTCGTCCCTCCTCGGAGGGGCGGTTACTTCGCGGCGCGGCGGCGCGGAGCGGGTTTCGCTTTCCCGCCGTTCAGGTCCTGCACGACCTCGGTCAGTTCGGTGACGCGCTTCGACAGCGTCTCGATGTCCTTCTTGGTCGGCACGCCGAGGCTCGACAGCGAGCGGGCGACGCGATCCTCGAAGACCTGCTCCAGCTTGTCCCAGGTGCCGGACGCCTTGGCGGCCGCCTCTGCCACCTTCTTGCCGGTGACCTTGCGCACGAACGACTGGCGAGCCTCGCCTTCCCGCACCAGCGCATCGAATATCCTGGCGCTCTCCGCCTGAAACTTCGTGCCCCTTTCCTGGGCCTTGGCGAACGCCCCCAGGCCGGCCAGCCAGATCTGCTGCGCCGACTCCCGAACCGTCTGCGCGAATTCGCCTTCCGCCGACGCGCCGCCGGCGAGTGCCTTGAGTTTCTTGACCATGATATTGCCTCCTGTGCGAAGTTGAAATCTGCTGCGTTGTGGACTGTTGCCCTACGCCTGCAATTTATCCTGAAAAATTAGGCAAGGCACACTAAAGATTCCGGGGAAGCCCGAGCTGCATCCCGATGCGCCGTGCGCGGCTTCCCGTGTATGATATTTCGCTCTCAGAAGAGGAGGTTCGCATGGAATACTTCGTCACCGGCGCGACCGGTTTCATCGGCAAGCGTCTCGTCAGGAAGCTGCTGGCCCGCCCCGGCAGCACGGTGCATTTCCTCACCCGCTCGAACGAGCCGGAAAAGCTCGAAGCTCTCTACGCCTTCTGGGGCGTGGACGAGCGCCGCGCGGTTCCCGTCGTCGGCGACCTCAAGGACAAGCAGCTCGGCGTCTCCAAGGCCGAGCAGAAGAAGCTCAAGGGCAAGGTCGACCATTTCTTCCACCTCGCCGCCCTCTACGACCTCGGCGCCTCCGCGGAGGAGGACGAAGCCGTCAACATCGTCGGCACCCGCAACACCCTCGCCCTCGCCGAGGCCCTCGGCGTGCGCTGCTTCCACCACATGAGCTCGATCGCCGCAGCCGGCATGTTCGAGGGCATCTTTCGCGAGGACATGTTCGAGGAAGCGGAAAACCTCGACCACCCCTACTTCCGCACCAAGCACGAGGCCGAGGGCATCGTGCGCAAGGAATGCAAGGTGCCCTGGCGCATCTACCGGCCGAGCTCCGTCGTCGGCGACTCGCGCAGCGGCGAGATGGACAAGATCGACGGCCCCTACTATTTCTTCAAGATCATCCAGAAGCTGCGCAAAATCCTGCCGCCGTGGATGCCGACCATCGGCCTCGAGGGCGGCCGCATCAACATCGTGCCGGTGGACTTCGTCGTCGCCGCCATGGACCACATCGCCCACCTGGAGGGCGAGGACGGCAAGTGCTTCCACCTCACCGACCCGCACCCGCACCGCGTCGGCGACGTGCTGCAGATCCTCGCCCGCGCCGCCCACGCCCCGGACATGGGCATGCGCATCAACGCCGCCCTGCTCGGCTTCATCCCGCGCGGCGTCAAGAAGAGCCTGATGGCCCTCACGCCGGTACGGCGCATCCGCAACGCGCTGATGAAGGACCTCGGCCTGCCCGACAACGTCCTCGACTTCATCAACTATCCGACGCGCTTCGACTGCCGCGAGACCGAGCGCGCGCTGGCCGGCACCGGCATCGCCGTGCCGCCGCTGGAGGATTACGCCTGGCGGCTGTGGGACTACTGGGAGCGGCACCTCGACCCGGACCTCTTCATCGACCGCACCCTGAAGGGCCAGGTCAAGGGCAAGGTGGTGCTGGTCACCGGCGGCTCCTCGGGCATCGGCAAGGCCGTCGCGCACAAGCTGGCCGAGGCCGGCGCCATCACCGTCATCGTCGCCCGCGACCCGGAGAAGCTGGCCGAGGCCAAGCACGAGTTCGAGGCCGACGGCCTGCAGCTCATCGCCTACTCGGCCGACATTTCCGACTACGCCGAATGCGACGACTTCGTGCGCCAGGTGAACGAGGAATACGGCGGCGTCGATATCCTCATCAACAACGCCGGCCGCTCCATCCGCCGCGCCATCGAGAACTCCTTCGACCGCTTCCACGACTTCGAGCGCTGCATGCAGCTCAACTACTTCGCCGCGGTGCGCCTGACGATGGGCTTCCTGCCGGCCATGCTGGCGAAGAAGAAGGGACACATCATCAACATCTCCTCCATTGGCGTGCTCACCAACGCGCCGCGCTTCTCCGCCTACGTCGCCTCGAAGTCGGCGCTGGAGGCCTACTCGCGCTGCGCCGCCTCGGAGTTCGCCGACCGCGGCATCGACTTCACCAGCATCAACATGCCGCTGGTAAGGACGCCGATGATCGCGCCGACCAAGCTCTACCAGAACGTGCCGACGCTCACCCCGGAGGAGGCCGCCGACCTGGTGGTCGAAGCGATCGTGCACAAGCCGGTGCGCATCGCCACCCGCCTCGGCGTCTTCGGCCAGGTGGTGCATGCCTTCTCGCCGAAGGTGGCGCAGATCATCATGAACACCAGTTTCCGCATGTTCCCCGACTCGTCGGCGGCCACCGGCAAGAAGGAAGGCGACGCCCAGCAGACCGCCGACCAGGTCGCCTTCAGCCAGCTGATGCGCGGGATTCATTTCTAAAACAAACCACACCCCGACCCCGACAGGAGCACCCCATGAGCACGCGACCCAGGCCCGGCGACCCCGCCCCCGACTTTTCCTGCCACGCCACCGACGGCAGCACCATCAAGCTGGCGGATTTCCGCGGCAAGAAGCTGGTGCTCTACTTCTACCCGATGGACGACACGCCCGGCTGCACCGCCCAGGCCTGCAGCCTGCGCGACGTCAACCGCGATATCGCGGCGAAGGGCGCGGCGATCCTCGGCGTCTCCTCGCAGGACGAGGCCTCGCACCGGAAGTTCACCTCCAAGTACAAGCTGAATTTCCCGCTGCTGGCGGACACCGACCGCAGCATGGCCAAGGCCTACGGCGTGGCCGGATCGGGGCTTTTCGGGGTGGCGCGCGCGCTGACCGGGATGAACGAGCGGGTGACCTTCATCATCGACGAGAAGGGCAAGGTCGCCCACGTCCTCGACGACCCCAACTGCCCCAACCACGGGGAGGAAGTGCTGAAGTTTCTCTGATTCACTCCCTCTCCCGCGCCCGAAGGAAGTACCCTTGGGGTGCTGGCGGGAGAGGGCCGGGGAGAGGGGAATCGGTTATTCCAGTTCAGCCAGCAGCCGCCGTTCGACCTCCGGCGAGAAAGCCATTTCGAGATGGCCGATGCCGGCCAGCGGCACCACCTTCGCCCCTTCCAGCAGCGAGCTGTCCTGCGGCATGACGTAGTTGTCCTGGCAGCTGTAGATCGACACCGTCTCCGGCAGCGGCACCGCACCCGGCGTGTTGAGCGCCGCGAGCCAGGCGCTGCCGGGCACCATCTGCCGGCCGTTCTCGCCCAGCCCCAGCACCGCCAGCCGGCTGCCGCGGTGCGGCGAGCCGAGCGTGACGAGCTTCGCCACCTTGCCGTTGCCGTGCCGCCGCAGGTAGGCCCGCGACGCCAGCCCGCCCATGCTGTGGCCGACCAGGATCAGCCGCTCCGTGCCGGCGGCGGCGCAGACCTCGTCGATGCGGCGCGCGAGCTGTTCGACGTAGCCGTCGATGTCGTTGAACACCGGCGCGAGGCTGATCGTGGCGACCTGCCAGCCGGCCCGCGCCAGGCGGCCGCGCAATTCGAACCAGAAGCCGCGGTTGCACTGGTAGCCGTGCACCAGCAACACCGGCAGGCGCCCGCCTTCGGCGCGGCCGACGCGGTCGGCCGCCATGAAGAAGCGCTCGAAGGGCATCACCACGGAGAACAGCAGGAAGAAGGCCGCCAGCTCGCGCAGGAACATGACCGCCGCCCGCCCGGGGCCGATGCGGCAGGCTGGCGGCGCCGGCGCGGCGTAGGCGCGCGAAAAGGCAAAGGTCACACCGATGATGAACGTGCGGCCGGCCACGAAGAGCATCAGCGCCAGGCCCACGACCTGTTCGGGCGCCCAGCCGCATTTGCCGACGAGCAGGAAACCCAGCAGCAGGTAAAGACCGAACTCGCCGGCCAGCATCAGGCGGTGCAGGGTTGCGGCAGCCATGTGTTGTCTCCTCAAGCCAGCGCCGGCGCCGGCTGCTTGGTCAATTCCTCGGCCAGC
>JAEHDO010000096.1 GCA_016880375.1 Betaproteobacteria bacterium
AGCGCTTCGAGCCGGTGGAACAGCGCCTCGTCGCCGCAGCGCACCAGGCGACGGTCGAAGAAGACGTGGGTGGCGGTGAGGATGGCCGAGCCGTAGACGTCGTGCTGCACCTGCCGGTAGGCCTGGTTGCCGACGCGCACCGGCCCCATGCCGCGGTAGCCGGGCAGGCTGTCGAGCTCGCGCTCCTCGATCTCGGCGCGGCCGTTGATGCGGTACACCGGCTGCAGCACGGCCTCCCTGGCGCCGGCGGCGATGTTCACCACGTAGCCGAGGTAGCGCTCCATGGTGCGCGTCGTGCCGAGCCGGTTGAGCGCATTCACGACGAAATAGCCGTCGCGCAGCCAGCAGTAGCGGTAGTCCCAGTTGCGGCCGCTGCCGGCGGCTTCCGGGATCGAGGTGGTCATGGCGGCGACGATGGCGCCGGAATCGTCGTAGGCGTTGAGCTTGAGCGTGACGGCGGCGCGGATCACCGCCTCCTGCCATTCGAAGGGAATGGAAAGGTAGCGCACCCATTCGCGCCAATAGGCGGCGGTCTCCTCGGCGAAGCGCCGCGCGGTCTCGCCCACCGCGCCCTGCAGGGTCTCGTCGGGCCCGAGGAGCAGCGTCACGCTCTCTTCGAGAAAAAAAGGCATCTCCTCGAGGACGGCGGTGATCGAAGCGTCGGTGGTCAGGCGCAGCGTCAGGTCGGGCGTGACGAAGCGGATGTGGTTGCTGCCCCAGGTCACGGCCGGGCGCGTGCGACCGTAGTCGTGGGCGGGGCGCACGCGCAGCACGATGCGCGGGCTGCCGGCCAGCCGCCGCACCTGGCGCACCAGGCTCATCGGCGCAAACATGCGGCCATGCGAGCGGAAGCGCGGCGAGAAGTCCGTCACCTCGATTGCGCCGCCGTGGCGGTCGTGCAGGCGCGTGACGAGGATCGCCGTGTTGGTCAGGTATTCCTGCTCGGCGTGCGTGAAATCCAGCAGGTCGACGGCCATGAAGCCGTAATCCGCCTCGCCGTCGCGCTCGCGCAGCAGCGAGCAGAACATGGCGTCGCCGTCGAAGCGCGGGAAGCAGGCCCAGACGACATCGGCGCGCTCGTTGATCAGCGCGCCGATGCTGCAGTTGCCGATCAGTGCCAGATCGAGGGTGTTCATCTGCGCTCCTCTTCTTTCCCGGTCTCGTTGCAGGCCGGCGAGCGCGCCAGCAGCGCTTCCAGCCAGGCGCGCACCGCGGCGACGCCGTCGAGCCGTGCGCGCGCCGCGGTCCTGCCGGCACCGACCTTGATGGAACAGCCGCCCAGGGCATTGACGACGCCGAAGCCGTATTCGTCGGTGACGTCGTCGCCGATGAATACTGGCAGGCGGCCGCGGAACGGCGCCTCCGCCATGAACTCGGCGATTGCCGTGCCCTTGTCGCGACCGGCCGGTTTCACTTCCAGCACGCATTTGCCGGGCTGCAGGCGCAGGCTGCCGCCGGCCTCCGCCACCAGGTCGCCCAGCGCCTTGCCCACATGCCGGCGCAATTTCGGCGCGCGCCGGTAATGTACCGCGAGCGTGAGCCCCTTGTCCTCGACCAGCAGCCCGGGCTTGCCCGCCATCGCCGCATCGACATCCGCCCGCAGGCGCGGCCAGTCGACGTTTTTCGGCGCGTGCCGGTGCAGGCTGCCGCCGGCGTCGCGGCGTTCCATGCCGTGCTGGCCGGCGATGGGCAGACGCGGGCCGGGGAAGAGCGCATCGACGTCATCGACGCGGCGGCCGCTGATCAGCGCCACCGCCCCGCCGGCACAATCGTGCAGGCGCCGGATCAGCGCCACCAGGTCGCCGTCCACGCGCACGCCCGAGGGCGTTTCGGCAAGTTCCAGCAAGGTGCCGTCGATGTCGAAAAAGAATGCCCAGCGCTCCCCGGCCGTCGGCAACGCCGCCGCTGTCCCCTGGCTGCTCATGCTCGCTGCGTCTCCTCCTCCTGGCGCCGTCGCTTGCGTTCCTGCAGCCGGCCGCGGCGGCGCATGTCCGCGGCATCGAGCAGCATGCGCCCGGCCCAGCGGTAGACGTTGAACTCCGTCACCAGGCCGCGCATCAGGCGCATGCGGTCGCGCTGCTCCGCCGCCGGCATGGTCAGCGCCATCTGCAGGGCTGCCGCGCATTGGTCGGCATCGTAGGGATTGACCACCAGCGCTTCCGGCAGTTCGCGCGCGGCTCCGGTGAACTGGCTGAGGATGAGCACGCCGCGCTCGTCGTCGCGCGCGGCGACGAACTCCTTCGCCACCAGGTTCATGCCGTCGTGCAGGCTGCTGACGAAGCAGAAGTCCGCGGCGCGGTAGTACTCATACACCTCCTGCGGCTCGTGATGCTCGATCTTGAGGATGATCGGGGCGTAGCCGCCGCGGCCGTAGCGCTCGTTGATCGCCGTCGCCAGGGAACGTACGTGCGCCTCGTATTGCTGGTATTCGCCGATGCTGGCGCGAGTGGGCGCGGCGATCTGCACGAAGCTGAACAGGCCGATCCAGCGCGGCTCGAGTTCGAGCAGGCGCTCGATGGCGCGGAAGCGCTCGAGCACGCCCTTGGTGTAGTCGAGGCGGTCGACGCCGACGCCGAGCAGGTGATCGACGCCGAGCCGCAGGCGCTGCCGCACCCCGGTACGGCACTCCTCCACCGGTTTCGCCAGCAGCTCCGGCGGCGGCGGCCATTCGATCGAGATCGGATAGCGCTTCACCGCGGTGAGCACGCCGCCGTAGCTGACCGTGAAGTTCTCGCGGTCCACGCGGGATTCGAGCAGGCGGTCGACCGTGTCCAGGAAATTGTTGCAATGGGAGCGGGTATGGAAGCCGAGGATGCTGCTGCCGAGCATGCCTTCGAGAATCTCGGCGCGCCAGGGGCAGATGGAAAACGCCTCCGGATTGGGCCAGGGTATGTGCCAGAAGGTGATGACGATGGCCTCGGGCAGCCGCTCGCGGATCATGCGCGGCAGCAGGGCCAGGTGGTAGTCCTGCACCAGCACGATCGGATTCGGCCTTTTCGCTTCGGCCGCCACCGCCGCCGCGAACTTGCGGTTGACCGCGACATACTGCTGCCAGTCTCCGGTGCGGAAGGTCGGGCGCACGTGGGCGATGTGGCACAGCGGCCACAGGCCCTCGTTGGAGAAGCCGTAGTAGTAGCCCGCCTCCTCTTCGGCCGTCAGCCAGACGCGGCGGATGTGATAGGCGGGATGGCCCGGCGGCACCGCCACGCGGTCGCGGGCGTCGACGACATCGCGATCGGCGGAGCCGTTGCCATGGGCGATCCAGGTGCCCGAGCAGGCGCGCATGATCGGTTCCAGTGCCGTGACCAGGCCGCTTGCCGGCCGCTGCACCTCGATCTGCCCGCCGCGGCGGGTATGGATGTAGGGTTCGCGGTTGGAGACGACCAGCACCTCCTCGCCGCTCAGCTCGCCGTGCAGGATGGCGCGCAGCGTGTCCGGCGTCCACGCCAGTTGCTCGTCGTCGCGCGGACGCCGTTCCGTTTCCATCTCGCGGATGAGCGCGCGCAGGTCGCGGGCGATGGGGCGGAACTCGGGCGCGGTGGCGGCCATGGCCTTGCCCGGCTCGCGCAGCAGCCCCTCGCCGCGCAGCAGCGCGCGCATGCCCTGCACCCAGCCGCGCCAGGAAAGCTGGGCGATGACGACGGTAATCAGCGAGACGACCAGGCCGAGGCCGATGAAGAAGTAGAAGACGTAGCGCTTGGTCTCCTCGCTGCGGCGCTCGACGAAGCTCATGTCGTGCACCAGCACCAGCCGGCCGAGGACGCTGCCTTCATGCTCGATG
>JAEHDO010000514.1 GCA_016880375.1 Betaproteobacteria bacterium
AAGCACGGGCAGGTCAGGGGTGTCGCCGGAACGCTGATGACCAATCTGGCGCTCGAGCATGCCCTGGGCAGGTTGGACATTCCCTTCGCGCGAGCGGCCGTGGGTGATCGCTACGTGCTCGAGATGCTGCAGGATAGAGGCTGGATCTTTGGCGGCGAGAACTCGGGGCATATCCTCGCCCTCGATCGCCACACTACCGGGGATGGTACGGTCGCTGCCCTGCAGGTGCTAGCGGCACTGAAGGAGTCGGACGGCGACCTGGCCAGCTTGTTGGGAGATCTCGAACTCTACCCGCAGAAGCTGATCAATGTGCCGATGGTCAAAGGCTTTCCCTGGCAAAGCGACGATTCGATTCGCGGGGTGCGGGAAGACATCGAAAATCGCCTGTCCGGCAGAGGGCGCGTCCTGCTGCGTGCCTCCGGCACAGAGCCCTTGCTGCGGGTAATGGTGGAAGGAGAGGATGCAACAGAGGTCCTTGAAGCAGCCGAGGAACTTGCCAGGGTGGTGCGTGAGGCCGGGCAATGAGGTAGCAGGGTCCAGTGTTTCTTGACCCATCGGCTGCCTGCCGGCTATAATTTTCCGATTGTCCACCCAATAGGAACACCTTCTGACGTCGATGGTGTCCTGATTGGCGGGGTGGCACTGGTTGCCGGGGACTTTCTTGCGATTTGCCTGGTGGCAAACTGATAGGCGGAAACATGAACTGGGTTTTTTCTCTTCTTCTGACGGTCCATATTCTGGTGGCGCTGTCGATTATCGGCCTCGTGCTGATGCAGCATGGCAAGGGGGCGGATATGGGGGCCGCGTTCGGCAGCGGTGCCTCCGGTAGCCTGTTCGGGGCGACGGGTTCGGCCAACTTTCTCAGTCGGACGACGGGAGTGCTGGCGGCGGTTTTCTTTTTGACCAGCCTGAGTCTGGCCTATGTTGCCTCGCAGAAGCCAAAAACGACTGGCAGTGTGATGCAGGAGACGGTACAATCGCAGCCGGTTTCACAGCCTGCAGCCATGGGCGGTGAGTCGCCTGCGGTGCCTGCGGATACTGGCTCCAAGGCAAAGGATATTCCGAAGTAACGAAGGGCGGTTTCCCCGGCATGGTCCCTCGCCGGGGTGGCCGAAAAGCAGTGCCGACGTGGTGGAATTGGTAGACACGCTATCTTGAGGGGGTAGTGGCGCGAGCTGTGCGAGTTCGAGTCTCGCCGTCGGCACCAGAATGGGGGCAGTGGCTGAAAGGCGCGCTGTTTCGTACAAGAAACTGAATACTGGCGGCGGATGATGGAAAACTACTTTCCTATCCTGATGTTCGTTCTGGTGGGGATCGCGGTCGGTGTTTTGCCGGTTGCGATGGGATTCATGCTTGCCCCCAGTCGTCCGGACCCCGAGAAGCTCTCTCCCTACGAATGCGGCTTCGAAGCCTTCGAGGATGCGCGCATGAAATTCGATGTGCGCTATTACCTGATTGCAATCCTTTTCATCCTTTTCGATCTGGAAATCGCGTTCCTGTTCCCTTGGGCAACGGTTTTCAAGGATATCGTTGCGGCAGAATCGATAAGGCTTTTCGGATTTATCGAGATGCTGGTCTTCGTTGCCGTCTTGGTCATTGGCTATGTCTATGCCTGGGCCAAGGGCGCGCTTGAATGGGAATAGGGCTCGATCATGGGTATTGAAGGCGTCCTTCAGGAAGGCTTTGTCACGACGACGGCCGACAAGCTCATCAACTACATGCGCACGGGGTCGATGTGGCCGATGACATTCGGTCTGGCCTGCTGTGCGATTGAGATGATCCATGCCGGCTGCTCGCGCTACGACCTCGACCGTTTCGGCATTGTCTTCCGCGGCAGTCCGCGGCAGTCGGACGTGATGATCGTTGCTGGCACCCTGACCAACAAGATGGCGCCCGCCCTGCGCAAGGTCTACGACCAGATGTCAGAACCGCGCTGGGTGATCTCCATGGGATCGTGCGCCAACGGTGGTGGCTACTACCACTACTCCTATTCGGTGGTGCGCGGATGCGATCGCATCGT
>JAEHDO010000097.1 GCA_016880375.1 Betaproteobacteria bacterium
CCGCTCAACGGCAACGCCGAGAAGGGCAAACAGATCGCCCAGGCGCGCGACCGCGGCAACTGCCTGGCCTGCCACGTCATGCCGGGCGGCAGCCAGCCCGGCTCGCGCGGCCCGGACCTGAGCCATTTCGGCAGCACCGGCCGGAACGAGGCGGAGGCCTATGCCATGGTCTACGACATGCGCACGGTCAACCCCGAGACGCTGATGCCGCCCTTCGGCACCAATGAAGTCCTCACCGACCAGGAACTGCGCCATGTCGTCGCCTTCCTGCTGTCGTCGAAATAGGAGGCCGGCAATGTCCGATCGCAAGTACATCATGCTGCTGTCGGCGCTGATGCTTTGCCTTGCCGCGGTCAGCAGCGTCTTCGGCGAAGAGCTCTATCGCGAGCATTATCCCGACGCCAAGATCGATCCCGCCCGGGGCGTCGAGGGCGACGTCGGCTTCAGCGACACCATCCGCTACTGGCGTGACGAGGCGGCGCTCGAACGCAGCGCCGGGCTGGCCGAGAAGCCGGCCGAGCAGTGGAAGCTGAACTGGAAGCACATGGATCTCGACCGCGTCGAACTGCATCCGGGCCACCTTGCCGTGGACGAGGGCGAGGCGCTGGTGAAGAAGCTCGCGGCGCGCGAGGCCGCCTTCCTGACCTGCCTCGGCGAGGGAGCGGCCGACCTCAGGGGCAAGGCGGCTGCCTACCCGAAGTTCGATGCCGCGCTCGGCCGCATCGTCACGGTGGAGGGCCGCATCGAGCAGTGCGCGAAGAGCGTGCTGAACGAGGACATCCGCCAGGGATCGCCCGCCAGCAACAAGATCTCGGTGTATTTCAAGTCGCAGAGCGCCGGCAAGCCGATCAAGGTCGACCTCGCGGAGGCGAAGGTGATGGAAGCCTACCGCCGCGGCGAGGAGCTCTTCTACAGGAAGACCGGCCAGCTCAACTTCGCCTGCGCCTCCTGCCATGTGCCGGGCAGCATCATGGGGCACAAGCTGCGCGGCGAGACGCCGACGACGCCGTTCGGCGACGCGGCGCACTACCCGACCTACCGCACGCCGGTCGGCGCGCTGGAGTCGATTCATGAACGCTTCGCGCGCTGCCACGGGCAGATGCGCACACAGGGACTCAAGCCCGGCGATCCGGCCTATGTGGACCTCGAGGTTTTCGTGAGCGTGCTGTCCAACGGCTATCCCGTTTCGGTTCCCTCGGCCCGTTAGCCGGGGTTTTCTTGGAGCAAGACAGAGTGAATCATTTACGCAGGTTGATATTGAAAGGCGGCGGCGCCGGCGGCGTGCTCGCCTGCGCCCTCGCGGCAGGACTGCTGCGGCCGACCCTGGCGCAGGCGGCCGACTGGAACAAGGCGGCGTTCGAATCGAAGAACCTGGCCGACGCCCTGAAGAGCATCGGCGCCGACGGCGCGGCGGAAAGCGCCGAGATCCTCATCAAGGCGCCGGAGATCGCGGAGAACGGCGCCGTGATTCCGATCGAGGTGACCTGCCGCATTGCCGGCGCGGAATCCATCGCCCTGCTGGCGGAAAAGAACCCCTTCCCCCTGATGGCCCATGCCGAACTGGCCAATGGCACGGAAGGCTACCTCAATACCCGCTTCAAGATGGGCCAGACCTCCGTCGTCAAGGTGGTGGTCAAGGCCGGCGGCAAGCACTACATCGCGGGCCGCGAGATCAAAGTCACCATCGGCGGCTGCGGCGGCTGAAGCAAACCAGGGAGCAGAAAATGGCAGAACCCATGAAAATTCGCGCCAGGATGGTGGACGGCACCGCCCACATCGTCGTGCTGATGATCCACCCGATGGAGACCGGCCAGCGCAAGGACCCGCGCAGCGGCCAGGCGTATCCGGCCCACTTCATCCAGCACGTGACGGCGACGGTCAACGACAAGCCGGTGCTGAATGTGCAATGCGGCCCGGCGATTTCCAAGAACCCGATGTTCGGCTTCCGCGTCAAGGGCGCCAAGGCCGGCGACAAGCTGGTGGTCGCCTGGGAAGACAACAAGGGCGAGAAGTCCCGTACCGAGGCGACGATCGCCTGATCCGACACAATCTCAAGCCATGACTAGAATGCAAAAGCAAATCGTTGCTGCCGCGCTTTGCGCGCTGCTCACCGCCGGCGCAGCGCTTGCCGCCGGGCCGGCCAGGCCGGCCGACCAGCGCGCGCCGCTCGTCCTGCTCGACGCGGAACGCCACATCGTTCTCGAGGAGATGCGCAATTTTCTCGCCGTGCTGCAAACCATCGCTGACGCCCTGCCGCGCGAGGACATGAAGACGATCGCCCGCGCCGCCCGCAGCATGGGCAGCGGCGCCGCCAACGAGATCCCGCCGCAGACGGTGGCCAAGCTGCCGGAGGAGTTCAAGATCCTCGCCGGCGGCGTGCATACCACCTTCGACCTGATCGCCCTGGACGCCGAAGCCCTCGCCGATCCCAAGCACACCCTATCGCAGGTGAGCGAGCTGCTGCAGAAGTGCAATGCCTGCCACGGCATCTACCAGATCAAGGTCGGACGCGGCGCGGTCACGAAGAAATAGCTTCGCTGCAATGCTTCGGCAGTAGAATGCCGCCGTTTGCCGCGAGACTGCACGGATTGCCAGACTCATTCCCGTCGCCCTGCTGGCGGCGGGCAGCATCGCGCCGGCCGGCGCCGCCCACCCGCTGCTCACCGAGGACACCGGCACGCAGGGAGTCGGCAACGCCCAGCTGGAGCTGATGGTCGACAGCGTTCGCGACCGGCCGCAGGGCGTCAGCGTGCGCGAGCAGGTGACGACTGCCGTCCTGAGCTATGGCGTCCGCGACAATGTCGACCTGCAGCTCGGCGTGCCGCACCTCCGCCAGC
>JAEHDO010000515.1 GCA_016880375.1 Betaproteobacteria bacterium
TCACGCGGCTTTTTTTCGTCACTGACAGCACCACGGCCGGTCGTCCGGCGGATGCGGCCAGGCGGTCGGGCTTGACGCGCGTGCGCGCGGCGGTGGCCAGGGCGTCGAGCGGCACCTTCTCGCGCGGATTCAGGGCCGGCGCCACGGTGAGGCGGGCGAGATAGGCCGGATCGACCTCCTGCCCGACCAGGCGCACCAGCCATTCGTCCTCGCCGACGCGGGCCTTGCCGGCAAAGGTGTCGCGGAACCAGCCGCCGACGCCGTCGGCGATGTCGGCGGCGGTGACGCCGCGCGCCTGCGCCGCCGCCGGCATAAACTCGACGCGCAGCTCGGGATCGTTGAGGCCGTTGGCGTAGACGCGGTCGACGCCCGGCATGCGCTCGATGTCGTCGCGCAGATTCTTCGCCGCCAGGCGCAGGTACTCGTCGTCGGCCGCGCCGGTGACCAGCACCATCGCCGTCGGGAAACCGTTCGAGGTGGTGACCTCGATGATGCGCGGCTCCTTGGACTCCGGCGGCAGCTCGATGCTGGCGCGGTTCTGGATCTCGCGGCGCAGGTCGTTCACGCGCTTGTCGAAAACCCGCTCGCTGATGTCGGAGAAGCGGATCAGCATCGAGGCGATGCCCTCGCGGCTGTTGGAGGCGACGAACTTGATGTCGGCGACGCCCTTGATGGCGTCCTCCAGCGGCTGGGTGACGCGCTTCTCGACGTCCTCGGCAGAGGCGCCGGGCAGGGCCGTGGAGACGATCACCCAGTTGAAGTTGATTTCCGGATCGCGCTCGCGCGGCATCGCCGCGTAGGCGAGAAAGCCGAGGATCAGCACCAGGGCGAAGGTGATGTTCGCCAGCGGGTGGTTGCGGATGAGGCTTTCGAACAGTTTCATGATGCCGCCGGGCCGCCCCAGGGCAGCATGCGCCCCTCCGGGGGGCAGCGAACGAAGTGGGCGTGGGGGCTGTTCATTTCTTCGTCTGCACGGCCTGGCCGTCGGCGAGGCCATGGCGGCCGTCGGTGACGATGGCTTTGTCGGCCAGCATCGGCGCGGCCACCGGCCGGCCCTCCTGCGCGCCGGGCAGCGGCACGAATCGCGCCTTGCCGCCTTCCAGGATGAAGGTACCGAACATCGTGCCGCGCTTCGACACCAGCTCGGCCGGCAGATGCGGCTGCGGATCGCGCCAGAGGATGCGCCCGTCCGCGCCCGGCGCGGCCGGCTTCGCCGTGAAGGCCAGCCGCACATCGACGCTGCGCGCTTCGCGGCTGATGGCCGGCGAGACGCGCAGCAGCTGCACCGCGTGCTCGCCGCCCGATCCGGTAAAGCGGACCTCTGCCGCACCCTGCAGCGAGGCGATGTCGCGGGGCGGCACCTGGGCGGCGACTTCAACCCGCGTTGCGTCGGAGAGGGTCATGAGCGGCGTGCCCGGTGCGGCAAGCTCGCCGACCTGGGCCTGGCGTCCGCGCACGATGGCCTGGAAGGGTGCGCGCAGGGTGCACTTCTCCAGGTTGCGCTGGGCCTGGGCGCGCTGGGCTTCATCCAGCTTCACCTGGGCCTGGTGCACCGCCAGCTCGGTTTCCTTCTGCGACAGCGCTTCGGCGGAGAAGAAATTCTGCTTGGCAAGTTCGCGCGAACGGTTCAACTGCTGCTCGGCCAGACGCGCGCGGGCACGCGAGGAATCCAGCGACGCCTGGGCCTTGGCCAGCGCCAGCTCATGGTCGCGCGTCTCGAGCCGGATCAGCACCGCCCCCTTGGGCGCCACCTCGCCGACATCGAATGCGACTTCCTTCACCGTTGCAGTCACCTCGGCCGAGAGCCGGCTTTCGTTGAGGCTCACCGCAGAAGCCGGCGCTTCGCGCTCGGGATGCAACGCAACTTCCCCGAAGCTCCTCGCGCTGACGACCGAAGGCGCGGCCGGCTGCTGCGCCAGGGCAGGCAGCGCTGCAAGCACTAGAAGCGGAA
>JAEHDO010000516.1 GCA_016880375.1 Betaproteobacteria bacterium
AGGAAAAACCCCATGAACCCGGAACAGCAGAAAGCCGTCCTCAGCATCGCCCTGCTCGCCGCCTTTGCCGACGGCGCCAACGACGTACGCGAGCGCGAGGAGATCCGCCGCCTGGCCGAATCGCTCGGCGCGGCGCCCGGCGCGCCCGACGTCGCCGGCCTCTACCGCGACGTGCTGCTCAAGCGCGTCGGCCTGCCGGAGGCCGCCGCCGCCCTCGCCGAGCCCGGGCACCGCCAGCTGGCCTACGAGATGGCGGTCTGCGTCTGCGACGCCGACGGGCGCGCGACGGAGGCCGAGCGCGGCTTCCTCGCCGGGCTGGCGCAGGCGCTGCAGCTCGACGCCGGCGTCACCGCGCCCCTCGACCGCCAAGGCGAGGCGATGGCGGAACTGGCCGAGGCCGCCGCGCCGGCCGCGGCCGCCGGGCCGGTGGTGGCGGCAACGCCGAACGTTCCCGAAGCCGAGCTCGACCGCAGCATCCTCAACTACGCCATCCTCAACGGCGCGCTCGAGCTGCTGCCGCAGTCCTGGGCCTCGATGGCCGTCATTCCGCTGCAGATGAAGATGGTCTACCGCATCGGCAAGGCCCACGGCTACGAGCTCGACCAGGGCCACATCCGCGAACTGCTGGCGACGCTCGGCGTCGGGCTGACCTCGCAATACCTCGAGCAGTTCGGCCGCAAGCTGCTCGGCGGCCTGCTCGGCAAGGTCGCCGGCGGGCTCGGCAGGCAGGTCGGCCGGGCGGCCACCGGCATCGCCTTTTCGTTCGCCACCACCTACGCCCTCGGCCAGGTCGCCAAGCGCTATTACGCCGGCGGCCGCCAGATGGACGGCGCGCTGCTGAAAGACACCTTCCGCAATCTGCTCGAGCCGGCGAAGCGCATGCAGGCGCAATACCTGCCGCAGATCCGGCAGCAGGCGGAGAGCCTCGACATGGCGAAAGTGATGTCGCTGGTGCGCGGCCAGTAGGGCCGGCATCGCCGCAGGCGCCCGCTTCGCCGCCACGTCGCGGCGCTGCGGCGGCGGGAAAAAGGACGGGTCAGGCCTTGCCGGCGGCTTCGCGCCGCTTCGCCTCGGCGACGAACGCCTGGTAGCACTCGAGACCGCAGAAATGCTCGACGTATTCCGCGCCCTCCGGCGTGAAGGCGGCGCTGAGCGGCACTTCATGGCGGCACACGGCGCAGGTGATTTTCGGTTCGGCGGATGGCGCAATGGGCTTGTCGGTCATGGCATACCTCGACTGTGCAGGCAACCCGAACATCTTACTCCCGCCCCGCGCGCCGCCGCCAGCGGGGACGAATCAGCGAAGGGGGCAGGACAGGGCGGCCGGGGAAAGTCAGTCGCGGCGGGACGGCGAGAGAGTACTGTCGACTCAAACGGAAGTTCGGCAGAAGGTCTGGCTGTCTCCTGCTCGGCCGAAGTGGGCAAGTATCTTGCAGGCAAGAACTTCCGCTTTCGCAGTCTCTAGTGTGTTGCATCCACCGGTTGAATCCGCAACCCAAAACGGAAGTAGACCGATCATGAAAGCGGTCATCCAACGTCTTACTTCATCGACCTGCGCGACTTTCCGCGGTAGTCCGTTGGAAGGATGGGTTGGGTCTGTTTAACAAGGTTGAACTTGCGACCTTTAGGCCGAAAACCGCTCAACCGCTTTTTCATTCCAGGCCACGCCGGTTCCCATCGCTCCCCCCACGTTTGCCATCCCCTTCGTGATCTCCAGGGGTTCGCTCATGATCGGATTCCACCAGTCCGCGTATTCGAGCCAGTGGGCCGTCGGCGTCAGGCATAGCAACTGAGCGCTGATCTCCGGCCAGAGATGGTTGGAAAGGCGAATGCTCCTGGCGTGAGCCAGGGCCGCAGCCCGCATCCAGCCTGTTACGCCACCGATCTTCATCACGTCCGGCATCATGAAATCCGAGGCTTGGGCATCGATAGCATGTTGCATGTCCAGAGTGCCCCACCAGTTCTCTCCACACTGGATCGGTGTTTTCGCTTCACGGGCAACGTGGGCATGCCCGGCGTAGTCATGAGCGAGTGTCGGCTCCTCCACCCAGGTGAGACCTTCCTCATCCAAAACACGCAAGCGCTGCACTGCCTCCACCGGGGTCAGACATTGGTTGTAGTCCACCATGATCGCGACCGCATTTCCTGCTGCATTGCGCATGGCGCGAATCACAGCGACGTCCTCTTGCACCGTGGCATAACCGATCTTTGCCTTGATACCGGTAAATCCCCGTTTGACCCAATCCTCCGCAACCCTGGCGGAACCTTCGACTCCGTCATACCCTACCGCGCCGTAGGCGGGAATGGGTTTCGCGGCGCCGCCGAGCAAACGCACAAGCGGCACACCGTGGCTTCGCGCAAGCGCATCCCAGAGCGCCATGTCAATGGCGGAGAGGGCGATACCGACAAGGCCTTGCGTGCCCAGCAAGCGAAAGCGCCTGGACAGCGTCTGCTCGATCTCCGCTGGAGCGAGCAAGCTCCCCTTGATCAGTGGCTCAAGATTTCGGATCAGGTCAGCCGTTGGTTTTAACGCAGCGGCAGTGTAGGTGAACACCACACTGTGGCCGACAGTTCCGTCCTCTGTCGTTATGTCTGTCAGAACCAGGGGCGATTCTGAAACGGTGCCGCCGGCTGTCTGATGCGGGTGCTCCATGGGCACACGGACTGCGCGCACCTGTACCGACCGTATTCTGAACGTCGAGTCATGCGTCATGGCATCTTCCCAACTGTATCCTCCACCACGCAGGCATCAACGAGATGAAGGATCGATCTATACGAAAAGCCGGCATGCTCCGAAAGGCCGATCTCGCAGGTACGACTGGTGGAGTAGCCTGACGCGCATCCCGCTGGCAGCGACGACGTCAGGTGCCGGAGCGCGTGCTTGTTCAACTCCGGGAAACTGAAACCCTTGTCTCCGGCGAAGCCGCAACACAGCACATCGTCGATCATCGCGACCGGCTGCCGGGTGCACTGCTGCGCAATCGCGATGAGCTTTCCTGCCGTTCCCATGTTGCGGACACTGCATACCGGGTGGACCGTCAGCGATTCCGCGCGTGGAACGAGCGTCACCCGGGGCAAGACCCTGTCGTGGAGGAACTCGATGCTGTCGTAAATCGGAAGACGGCCTTTGACGAATTGCTTCATGCGGTAGGCGCAGGGACTGGTGTCGAAAACGACGGGCATGCGCCCGCCATTGCTGGCGTCGCGCAGCGCTTCCTCGAGCTCACCGGCCTTGAGGTCGGCTGCCTCCATCATCCCCTTGCTCTCGAACGGCTTGCCGCAACACAGATTGCCGAGCCGCGATGGGTAAACTACGTTGAAGCCCGCCTTGCGGAACAACCGTTCAGCCACTTCCGGTAGCGCGACGTTGGGTTCGTCGCCGCGCTGGGTGCCCATGGTTCGCGCCGCACAGCTGGGAAAATAGACGATGCGATCGGCATCGGCTGCAGGTGCCGATACCTTCGGTCGGAAGTTGGCCGCCCGGGCGACGCTCGGCGACCACTTCGGCAATCGCTGGCCTGAGAGCTTGCGTGCGCCGTCGAGCGCACGCTGCATCGCGCCCGTGCCGATGACGCCGTGAATCAAGTCCGCTGCCCGAAGCCCCAGGCGTATGCCACCCGCAACAGCACCGAAATTGCGCGCCAGGACAGCGGCAATGCTCCTGGTGGTCGGGCCGATCCGCCGGCTCCGCAGCGACCTGATCAGCACGCCGGTCTCAATACCGACGGGGCACGCCGGTTCGCACAGCCCGCATCCGGCACAGGTGTCGATCCCCAGGTAGTCGTACTGCAGGCGTAGTCCCGTGGTAGCCGCGTGGTCACCGGCGGCCTCGGTGCGCACGATCTCGCGCCACCCGACAATGCGCTGCCGAGGCGAGAGCGTGAGCCCCCGTGAAGGGCATTTCGACTCGCAGAACCCGCATTCCATGCACTTGTCGATTTGCGGATCGGCCGCCGGCATCGGCTTCAGGTCCTTAAGGTGCGCCAGTGGATCGTCATTGATGATCACACCGGGATTGAGCAAGCCTTCGGGATCAAAGATCTGCTTGATCTCCACCATCAATGCCCGCGCTTCATCGCCCCATTCGAGCGCGACAAACGGCGCCATCGCCCGACCGGTTCCGTGCTCCGCCTTGAGTGAGCCATCGTACTTATCGACGACCAGGTGCGCAATGTCGTCCATGAAGCGTTGGTACCGCTCGACCTCTGAGCTCACGCCGAAATCCTGCGGGAACACAAAGTGCATGTTGCCGTCCAGGGCGTGCCCAAAGATGATGGCTTCGTCATAGCCGTATTTGCTCAGGAGCGCTTGCGTATCGCGCATCGCTTCCGCCAGCCGCGCGACTGGAAACGCCACATCTTCGGTAATGACCGCGGTTCCCGGGCGACGCACCGCTCCGACCGAAGGAAGCATCCCCTTGCGGACGTTCCAGAGCTTCGCGCACTCGATGGGATCGCTTGAAAACACGTACGGATGTACCGTCTGGATGCCATTGAGCGTGATGCGAATCGCTTCGACCTGCGCTGCGAGTGCTGTCACGTCCGATGCGCGTGTTTCGACCAGCAGCGCGGCCGCATCCTCATGCAGGGTGGCGAGTGCGGCCGGCAGACCTGGCTTGTTTTCGACTGATCGAATCGCCGCCCGATCCATGATCTCGACCGCAGCAACCGGTGCCGACTTGAGCGCTGTCACCGCCCTGCACGCCGTTTCCAGATCGTCGAACAAGATTAGCGCACTGGCTTTGTCCGCATACTCTGGAACCGTGCGGAATACTACCGCGCACATGAAGCCCAGCGTGCCCTCGGAGCCAATCATGAGGTGCGTGAGGATGTCGATCGGATCCTCGAAATCAACGAGCGCGTTGAGACCGTAACCAACGGTGTTCTTCATCCGGTACTTGCGACGGATGCGTGCCGCAAGTGTTTCGTTTCCGCGCACGCGCCGGGAAAGCTGGATTAGTTTCTCCAGGAGATCCGCGTGCGTTGCGCGGAATGCCGTTACGCTTGCCGTATCCTCGGTATCCAGCACCGCACCGTCGACGAGGACAACGCGCATACCGGCGAGCGTCTGGTAGCTGTTCTGTGCGGTTCCGCAGCACATCCCGCTCGAATTGTTTGCGGCAATGCCGCCAATCATCGCGGCATCAATCGATGCCGGATCGGGGCCGATCTTGCGCCCAAATGGGGCGAGCTTGCGATTGACCACAGCCCCGATAAGGCCGGGCTGCAATCGAACCAACTCGGCCCCGGGCCGGATTTCGCAGCCGCGCCACGAATCACCGAGCAGCACCAGGACCGAATCGCTAATCGCCTGCCCGGACAGACTCGTGCCGGCCGCGCGAAAGGTAAGCGGCAGCCGTAGCCTGCGGCACTCGGCGAGCACGCGCACGACCTCCGTTTCGCTTTCTACCACGACCACGAGTTGCGGAACGAGCCGGTAGAATCCGGCGTCGGTGCCGTAGGCGAGCCGCAGCAACGGATCGTCGACGAAACGAGACGCCGGAATGTGGCTCGCGAGACGCGCCTTTAGTTCCAGATACGGCGGCGGCACGGTGTCGGTCATCGGCAGTCTCCCGTCATTGCGCGAGGAGGCATGAGACCGTCCTCTCCTGGCACTCTATGCCCCTTGGCGGTCAACCGCAATTGTCATATTCTGGCCGACCCGGCTCTATGCCAGGCGCGCGATCCTGTCCGGCGACTCGATAGACCGACCTCACGCCAGTGCTGAGTACTATCGCAACAGGTTAGCGACGATTTGATTTTGTCCTTGACTCCGGCCGGCTATATGGATGTCAACTTTCAAGAATGTTTTGCGTCGCTGCCGGATGTCTCCAGTTGCCCGGAAGCGAACCTATGAGTAAATTCATGCGAAGTCCGCTTTGGCCGAGCGTGAGACATCCGGCACCTTCATCTCAAATCCCGCTCCTGACCCGATCCCCGCCGTATTCCGGAGACTGACTTTTGCCGCAGCGTGACCAGCCAGAACGGCTGTTCCCTCTCGTCCTCGGCCACCCGGAAGCGACCGTCCGGCAGCTGCTGCATGGCGGAGGGCTCATGCACGCCGGTGAGGGCGCGCAAGCGGGGCGCGTTGGCCGGAGCCATGCAGGCAGGGGGCGTTCGACTACTCCAGCGCCTCGGCGCCGATGGCCTCGAAGCCGCCGCAGTTCGGCAGGTCGGAATCGCCGGCCGGCGGCAGCTGCGCCGCCAGCTCTCGCAGCGCGCTGCGCAGGCCTTCCTCCAGCACCGGGTGGTAGAAGGGCAGGCGCAGCAGCTCGCGCACCGTCATGCCGCGGTCGAGGGCCAGCGCCAGCAGGTGCGCCATGTGCTCGGCCGCCGGCGCGCACATCTCGGCGCCGAGCAGCTTGCCCGTTTCCGCTTCGGCGTAGAGGCGCATGAGGCCGTGGTTGCGCTGGCCGGCGCGGGCGCGGCCCTGGCGCGCGAAGTCGATTTCGCCCTCGATGACGGGCGTGTCGGCCAGTTCGGCGCGGCGGCGGCCGACGACGGCGATGTTGGGCTCGGAAAAGACGATGGCGAGCGGTGTGCGCCGCGCGTAGCAGGCCGGCTTCTCGCCGCTGGCGAGGTGCGCGGCGTTGAGCCCGGCGATGTGGCCCTCGTCGGCGGCCTCGTGCAGCAGCGCCCGCGTGCCGTTGGCGTCGCCGGCGAGAAACAGCGGCAGGCCGCCGATCTGCAGGGTGTTCGGGTCGACCGGCGGCAGGCCGCGCGCATCGAGTGAAACGCCCAGGGTTTCCAGGCCGAGGCCGGCGAGGTTCGGCCGGCGGCCGAGCGCGGCGAGCACGGCATCCACCGTCGCTTCGGCGGCGCCGGCACGCACGCGGATGGCGCCGCCCTCGGCGCCCACTGCTGCCTCGGCGCCGAGGTGCAGGGCGAACTCGCCGCCGAGCAGCGCCGTGGCGGCGGCACTGACTTTTGCGTCGGAGAGGCCGCCGAGGTGGCCGCGGCCGAAGGCGCTGACTTCGATGCCGAGGCGCGCCAGCGCCTGCGCCATCTCGACGCCGATGGCGCCGAGGCCGATCACCGCGATGCGCGGCGGCAGGGTCTCCCGTTCGAACAGCGTGTCGGTGGTGAACAGGCGCTCGCCCAGACCGCGCCAGGCCGGCGGCACCACCGGGCTGGAGCCGGGCGCGAGGACGATGGTGCGCGCGGCGATTTCCCGGCCGTTCACCTCCAGGCGGCCGGGACCGAGGAGGCGGGCACGGCCGCTGATGGCACGCTCGCCTAGGCTGTCGGTGGCGGACAGCGTGCCCTTGACGAAGCCGTCGCGCAGCCGCCGCACGCGGCGCAGGACGGCGGGCAGGTCGACGGAGAGTTGCCCCGCGCCGCGGATGCCGAATTCCTCGAAGGTGCCGCGGCGGTGGTAGGCGTTGGCGGCCTCGATCAGCACCTTCGAGGGCATGCAGCCGACGCGGGCGCAGGTGGTGCCCCAGTGGCCATCGTTCACCAGCAGAAAGTCCGGCGTGCGCTTCTTCACCTCGCGCAGCGCGGCCAGTCCGGCGCTGCCGGCGCCGACGATGACCACCGCGTAAGTCGCGTTCATGGCTTGACCGCCTTGTCCGGGCCGGTCTCGCCGACGAGCATCGTGCGCAGCTCGGCGAAGGGCTTCGGCTCCTCCGGCACAGGCGGCGCCGGCGGCCGCAGGCGCGCCGCCTCGGCTTCCAGCGCGGCGATGCGCTGCGCGAGGCGCGCCTTCTCCTTTTCCAGCGCATCGAGCTGGCGGCGCAGGCGCGCGCCGCCCCACTGGCCGCGGATCACCGAGGGCGTCGACACCAGCGCGGCGATGAAGGCGCCGAGGCCCAGTGCGACGAGCAGCACCACGGCCAGCGTGCTGTCGAAGCGCCAGACCAGAAAGGCCACCGTCACCGGCACGTTGTTCTGCAGGGCGAAGAGCACCGCGCCGATGGCGACGACGATGCCGGATATCAACAGGAGTTGCATGGCGGATCTCCTTTCAGGGCTTCGTGTCGCGGTAGAGCAACCCGCGCCGCACGCACCACTTCTCCGCCTCGACGGCGAAAAACACTGCGGTCGACAATGCCAGGCAGATCGCGATCTCGTCCCAGTCGAGCGGCTCGGTCTTGAAGATCGGGTTGAGCGCCGGTACGTAGATCGTCGCCAGTTGCAGGCCGAGCGTGAACACCACGGTGGCCATCAGGATCGGGTTCGACCAGAAGCCGAGAGCGAAAGTGGAGTCGCGCTCGGAGCGGATCGCCAGCGCATGGCCGAGCTGCGACAGGCAGAGCACGGTGAACACCATCGTCTGCCAGTGTGCGCCGCTGCGGTGGATCGACCAGGCCTGCAGCAGCAGGCACACCGCGCCCATGGTCAGGCCGATCCAGACGATGTGCTGCCACATGCCATGGGCGAAGATGCTTTCCGTCGGCGCGCGCGGCGGGCGCTGCATGACGTTGCGTTCGGCGCGCTCGGCGGCGAGCGCCAGGCCGGGCAGGCCGTCGGTGACGAGGTTGATCCAGAGGATGTGGATCGGCAGCAGCGGGATCGGCAGGCCGAGGAAGGGGGCGAGGAAGATGGTCCAGATTTCGCCCGAGTTGCAGGTCATGGCGTACCTGATGAATTTGCGGATGTTGTCGAAGATGCGCCGCCCCTCGCGCACGGCATGCACGATGGAGGCGAAGTTGTCGTCGAGCAACACCATGTGCGCCGCCTCGCGCGCCACGTCGGTGCCGCCGCGGCCCATGGCCACGCCGATGTCGGCGCGCTTCAGGGCCGGCGCGTCGTTCACGCCGTCGCCGGTCATGGCGGCGAATTCGCCCGCCGCCTGCAGCGCCTTGACGATGCGGATCTTCTGCTCCGGGTCGACGCGGGCATAGACGCGGATGTCCTTCACCTGCGCGGCGAAGTCCTCGTCGGAGAGGGCGCCCAGCTCGATGCCCGTGACGACGCGTCCGCCGCCGTCGAGGATGCCGAGCCGCTCGGCAATGGCGCGCGCCGTGGCGGGGTGGTCGCCGGTGATCATCACCGGCACGATGCCGGCCGTCCGGCATTCGTCGACGGCCTGGGCCGCCTCTTCGCGCGGCGGGTCCATCAGGCCGACCAGGCCGAGGAAGGTCAGGTCGCTCTCCGCCTCCGCGATGTCCGCCGGCAGGCTGTCCAGGCGGCGCTCGGCGAAGGCCAGCACGCGCAGCCCGCGCGCCGCCAGGCGCTCGGCTTGCCCCAGCGCTTCGGCGGCGTCGAAGGGCTCGAGCCCGTGCGCAGCCAGTCGCCACGGACAGCGCTCGAGCACGGCTTCCGGCGCGCCCTTGACGCAGGCGAGGAAGCCGGCGCCGTCGGCATGCACGGTCGCCATGCGCTTGCGCTCGGAGTCGAAGGGAAACTCGCCGTGCCGCGGGAACTGACTTTCCAGCGCGGCCTTGTCGATGCCGCGCACAATGGCCGCCTCGAGCAGCGCCACTTCGGTCGGGTCGCCGGTGAGCTTGCCGTCGGCAGCGGGTATGGCGTCATTCACCAGCGCCAGGGCGCGCAGCAGGCTCGGCCAGGGCTCGACCCGCTCGTCCTCGCCATCCACCCAGAAGGTTTCCGCCAGCATGCGGTTCTGCGTCAGCGTGCCGGTCTTGTCCGAGCAGATGAAGGTGATCGAACCGAGCGTCTCCACCGCCGGCAGGCGTCGGATGAGGGCGTTCTGCTTCACCATCTTCGAGGCGCCCAGCGCCAGCGAGATCGCCACCACCGCCGGCAGCGCCTCGGGGATGGCCGCCACCGCCAGGCTGACGGCGGTGAGGAACATCAGCACCGGCGGCTCGCCGCGCAGGAGGCCGGCGGCGAACATGATGGCGCAGATCGCAAGCACCGCCCAGGCCAGCCGTGCGCCGAAGCGGGCCAGGCGCTTCTGCAGCGGCGTCTTCACTTCCTCGGCGCTTTCGAGCAGCCGCGCGATGCGCCCCAGTTCGGTGGCGAGCCCGGTGGCGACAACCACCCCGTTGCCGCGGCCGTTGGCCACCAGCGTGCCCTTCCAGGCCATGTTGGCGCGGTCGCCGAGCGGCAGCTTCAGTTCGACCATGGCCTCGGTCCGCTTCTCGACCGGCTGCGACTCCCCGGTGAGCGCTGCCTCGGCGATGCGCAACTGCGCCGCCTCGATGAGGCGCAGGTCGGCCGGCACCACGTTGCCGGCTTCCAGCAGCACGAGGTCGCCGGGAACCAGGCGGTCGGCGGGCAGGGTCGCCACGGCGCCGTCGCGGCGCACGCGGGCCGAGGGTGCCGCCATCATGCGCAGGGCCGCCATGGCGCGCTCGGCGCGCCATTCCTGGGTAAAGCCGATGACGGCATTGAGCAGCACGATGACGACGATGGCGAGGGTGTCCGAAGGCTCGCCGACGATGCCGGAGACCACCGCCGCGGCGATCAGCACCAGGATCATGAAATCCGAGAACTGGTCGAGCAGCATGCGCGCGACGGAACGGCTGCGGCCTTCCGGCAGGGCGTTCGGGCCGTGCCGCGCCAGGCGCGCGGCGGCCTCGGCGGAAGTCAGTCCCTGCGCATCGGCGTGCAGCGCCTGCAAGGCCGCGTCGATGCGCAGGGTATGCCAGTCCGGCGTGCCGGCGAGATCGCGGGTTCGTTCAGGCGCCATGGAGGAACAGGATATAGCTGTTGAGCAGGTAGAGCGCCAGCATGAACACGCTGATCCAGCTGACGCTGCGCCAGAGCGGGCCGGCCGGCCGGTAGAACAGGCCGACGACGGCCATGC
>JAEHDO010000517.1 GCA_016880375.1 Betaproteobacteria bacterium
ACCGCCGAGCTCGATGCCGGTCCGATCATCGAGCAGGACACCGTGCGCATCGACCACGGCGACACGGTCGAGGACCTGGTGCGCTACGGCAAGGACATCGAGAAGGCGGTGCTGGCGCGCGGCCTGCGCTACCACGTCGAGGACCGGGTGCTGCTCAACGGCAACCGCACGGTGGTATTCCGCTGAAATGCAGGCGGGGCATGCGCCCCGCCCTGCATGACCGGCATCACCAGCCCGGCGGGATCTTCCCGTTGCATTCCTGACCGCTGCCGCGGCAGATTTCGACGCACTGCCCGCCCTTACAGGAAGACGAGCATTTCCACCTGCATTGTTTCCTGGCGTCCTGGCTGACCGTCCGCTTGCAGACGGTCGCCTTCGCCTTGTCGGGCTTGCAATCGTAGGCGGCCTCGGACGCCTTGGCCGGCGCGACCTGCTCCGCCGCGACGGCAGGGGACAACAAGGCGGTGTGCAACAGCAGAAAGGTGCTTGCGGCGAGAAGAACGGATGCGAGTTTCATGGCTACCTCCTCCGAAACAGGGTTGCCTAGAATGAAAACGGCCGCCGGACAACCCTGAACGGCGCGCCGCTGTGATCCAAGCAAGAGGAGGGCTGCTGAGCCATGCGCAGCCCGTATTGTGCAATTACGATAGCATGGAAACCGCTCGCTGCCAGCGGCGAGCCTGAAAGAAAACGGGCGCCCCGGTCAAACCGGGGCGCCCGTCACCGACCTCCGAGGGAGGGCGAAGGTCAGTAGTGGTAGGCGCTCTCGCCGTGCGAGGTGATGTCGAGGCCCTCGCGCTCTTCCTCTTCCGGCACGCGCAGGCCGATCGCGATATCGACGAGCTTGAAGGCGACGAAGGCCACCACCGCCGACCAGACGACCGTTGTGCCCACCGCCGTGGCCTGAATGATGACCTGATCCAGGATCGAATACTCGGCGGACGCCTTGTTGGCGACGTAGTCGAAGATGCCCGAGCCGCCCAGGCTGGGCGCGGCGAAGACGCCGGTCAGCACTGCGCCGAGAATGCCGCCGACGCCATGCACACCGAAGACGTCGAGGGAGTCGTCGGCGCCGAGCAGGTGTTTCAGGCCATTCACGCCCCACAGGCAGAGGATGCCGGCCGCCAGGCCGATCACCAGCGCACCACCGACGCCGACGAAGCCGCAGGCCGGCGTGATCGCCACCAGGCCGGCCACCGCACCGGACGCCGCGCCCAGCATGGAGGGCTTGCCCTTCATCATCCACTCGACCAGCATCCAGGACAGCGTCGCCGCCGCCGTCGCCAGCCAGGTATTGACGAAGGCCAGCGCCGCCGTACCGTTGGCTTCGAGCGCCGAGCCGGCGTTGAAGCCGAACCAGCCGAACCACAGCAGCGAGGCGCCGATCATGGTGGTGGTGAGCGAATGCGGCGCCATGGATTCCTTGCCGTAGCCGACGCGCTTGCCGATCAGGTAGGCGCCGACGAGGCCGGCCACCGCGGCGTTGATGTGCACCACCGTGCCGCCGGCGAAGTCGAGCGCGCCCTTCTGGAACAGCCAGCCGGCCTTGGCCGTCTCCGTCGCCAGCGTCGCGGCATCGGTGATGGCGTCGGGGCCGGTCCAGAACCACACCATGTGGGCGATCGGCACGTAGCTGAAGGTGAACCACAGCGCCATGAAGGCCAGCACCGCGGC
>JAEHDO010000518.1 GCA_016880375.1 Betaproteobacteria bacterium
CGAAGTCGAAGATGCCGCCGGAGACGCGCTGGCCGTCGACCAGCATGTGCTTCTCGTCGAGGTGCCAGCCGCGCGGGCGGATCTGCATCACGGCGATCTTGTCGTTGAGCTTGTAGACCTTGCCGGCTTCGTTGGTGAAAGTCAGCCTGCGGCGCACGGCGTCGTAGAGGTTCACCTGGCCCTGCACCTGGTTGAACCAGTTCGGGCTGTTGGAATCCTCGAAGTCGGTCATGTAGGAGTCCGCCCCGGAGTTGAAGGCGTTGATGATCATCTTGGCCTCGACCGGGCCGGTGATCTCGACGCGGCGACATTCCAGCGCCTTCGGCAGCGGCGCGACCTTCCAGTCGCCTTCGCGGACGTGCTTCGTCTCGGGCAGAAAGTCCGGCATCTCGCCGGCGTCGATGCGCGCCTGGCGCTCGATGCGCTTTTTCAGCAGCTCCTGGCGGCGTGCCGCGAAGGCGCGATGCAGCTTGGCGACGAAAGCCAGCGCGTCGTGGGTGAGGATCTCGTCGAAGCGGGGATGGATCGGCGCGTTGATCTGCACGCCGGCGGGGAGGTTGAGGCTCATGATGGCTCCTTGATTGAATGTTGCACGAACGCAAGCACATCGGTCAGCAGGCGGCCCTGGGCGGCGGGTTGCACGCCCAGTTCCTCCAGCGGCTGGCCGCTGCGGTTGATCCAGAACGTCGTGTAGCCGAACCAGGTGGCGCCGAGGGCGTCCCAGCAGTTCGACGAAACGAAGAGAATCTCCCTCGCGGGGAGCTTGAAGGCCTCCGGCCCGAGCCGGTAGGCCTCGGGCGTGGTCTTGTATTTCTTTACCGCTTCGACCGACAGCAGATGGTCGAAGAGGCCGCCCATGCCGGCGCTCTTGACGGCGATGTCGAGCATGTCGGGCGTGCCGTTGGAGAGGATGGCCAGCGGCATTCCCATTTTCTTCAGTTCCTTCAGCGCGCCGAGGTTCTCCGGGAAGGCGGAGAGACAGGTGTACTGGCTCATCAGGCGCCGGCACGCGTCCTCGGTCAGATCGAGCCCCAGCTTGCGCGCGGAGAAGACCAGCGCGTCCTCCGTCACCTGCCAGAACGGGACGTAGCGATCCGACAGCGTGCGGATGTGCGTGTAGCCGATCTGGGTGCTGCGCCACAGGGCGGTGAGTTCAGTTCCCTTGCCCGGGAAAATCTGCTCGGCGAGCGCGCCGACCGAATAGACGTCGAACAGCGTGCCGTAGGCGTCAAAGGCGATGGCGCGGATCATGACAGGTTCCTCCAGCCGAGGCCGGCTTCGGTGGTGGTGGCGGGTTTGTATTCGCAGCCGATCCAGCCTGGGTAGCCGATGCGGTCGAGATGGGCGAAGAGGAAATCGAAATTGATCTCGCCCGTGCCCGGTTCGTGGCGGCCCGGATTGTCGGCGATCTGGATGTGCGCGATCCTGTCCAGGTTGGCGGCCTGCGTGTTGGCCAACTCGCCCTCCATGCGCTGCATGTGATAGACGTCGTACTGCAGGAAGAGGTTGTCTGCGCCCACCTCGGCGATCAGATCGAGCGCCTGTCGCGTGCCGTGCAGGAAGAAGCCGGGGATGTCGAAAGTGTTGATCGGCTCGATCAGCAGTTTCAGCCCGTGCGCCTTCAGACGCAAGGCGGCGTAGCGCAGGTTGTCCGCCAGGACATGGCGCGCGGTGTCGGCCGGCACCTGGGCCGGGCGGATGCCGGCGAGGCAGTTCAGTTGCGGCACGCCCAGCGCTGCGGCATAGGCCAGCGCCGTGTCGATGCCCTGCCTGAATTCGTCGACGCGATCCGGATGGCAGGCGATGCCGCGCTCGCCGGCGGCCCAGTCGCCTGCCGGCAGGTTGATGAGCACGAGCGAAAGTCTGTTGCGGAACAGCGCCTGCTGCAATTGCTCCGCCGGCGTGTCGTAGGGGAACTGGATTTCCACCGCCGCGAAACCGGCGCGCGCGGCCCGCTCGAAGCGATCGAGCAGGGGCGCTTCGGTAAACAGCAAAGACAGATTGGCGGCGAAGCGGGGCATGGAAGCCAAGATACGCCGACTCCCAAGTTAATAAAATACCGGTAAAATCAATTCATTGTTGCTTTTAACGCAAAACTGACATGAGCCGTTTGAAGCAGATCGAAACCTTCGTCTCCGTGGCCAGCCGCGGCAGCCTGACCGCCGCCGCAGTCGCCGAGGGCATCGCGCCGGGGGTGGTGAGCCGAAGGCTGGATGCACTGGAAGCGCGCCTCGGCGTCAAGCTGCTGCTGCGCACGACGCGGCGTGTGACCCTCACCTTCGAGGGCAGCGCCTACCTGGAGGACTGCCAGCGCATCCTGCGCGAACTCGGCGATGCCGAAGCCTCGGTCAGCCTGGGCGGGGTGAAGGCGCGCGGCCATCTGCGCATTTCCGCGCCCGCCGGCTTCGGCCGCAGGCATGTCGCGCCGATCGTCATGCAGTTCCTCGACGCTCATCCGGATGTGACGGTCAGCCTCGACCTCACCGACCGCCTGGTCGACCTGGTAAACGAGGGCGTCGACTGTGCCATCCGCGTCGGCGAGCTGACCGACTCCAGCCTGGTCAGCATCAAGCTGGCGGAGAACCGCCGCGCGGTGGTGGCGAGTCCGGCCTATCTGGCCCAGCACGGCACGCCGCGCACCCTGGAAGACCTCGCCCGCCACAACTGCCTGTCGCTCGGCCAGCAGCGCGGCTGGCTGTTCCGTGTCGGCGAAGAGACGGTCAGCATCAAGGTGAACGGCCTCCTGGAATGCAACGACGGCGCCGTGTTGCACGAATGGGCGCTGGCCGGGCGCGGCCTCGCCTGGCGTTCGTTGTGGGAAGTCGGCGCCGACCTGCAAAGCGGCGCGCTGGTGCCGCTGCTGGACGAATTCGCCGCGCC
>JAEHDO010000519.1 GCA_016880375.1 Betaproteobacteria bacterium
GGAAGTAGCGCTTCGAGGCATCCCAGCCGCCGTCATGCAGGAACTTGGCGGACTCGATGGTGGTGGTCTTCAGGTTCTTGATGTCGCTGTAGTCCACCAGCAGGATCTGGCCGGTTTCCTTGATGTTGACGACCCACTCGGGCTTGATCTCGGACGAGACGATCGAGGCCACGCGCGGCTCGGGGTGATACTCGCCATCCACCGTCATGCCGCGGGTGCTGACGACCTTGAGCGGCTTCAGCGTGTCACCGTCCATGATCACGTACTGGGGCGGCCAGTAGGAGCCGGCGATGGCGTACTTGTCGTCGTAGCCCTTGAACTTGGAGGTATCCACCGAACGGGCATCGAAGCCGATCTTGAGCTCGGCGACGACGGCGGGCTTCTCCATCCACAGATCGATCAGCGACAGGCGGCCGTCACGACCGATCACGTACACGTAGCGGCCGGACTTGGACAGGCGCGAGATATGGACCGCGTAGCCGGTCTTGACGATGCTGCGGATTTCCTTGGTGTCGCCGTCGATCAGCGCCACTTCACCGGTGTCGCGCAGCGTCACCGAGAACATGTTCTTGAGGTTGTACTTGTTCATCTGCTTGGTCGGGCGATCCTTGACCGGCACGATGACCTTCCACGAATCCATGGTCTCCTTGAAGCTGTACTCGGGCGGCACGTCCGGCGTGGTCTGGATGTACTTGGCCATCAAGGCAAGTTCTTCCTTCGTCAGGATGTCGTCGAAGTTGACCATGCCGCCCTCGGTACCGTAGGCGATGATCTTCTCCAGCCGGTTCTGGCCGAGCTTGAGCGTACCGCCTTCCTGCATCGTGCCGTCCGGCAGTTTCTTGCTCCAGTGCGGCTCGAGGTTCTTGCCCGTGGCGCCCTTGCGCAGCACACCGTGGCAACCGGCGCAGCGCTCGAAGTAGATCTTCTTCGCCTGCTCCTTCTCGGCCGCGGTCAGGGTCGGCGCGGCGGCGGGCGCTGCCTGCTGGGCATGGGCAACATTGAAAAGCCCGGCCAGCGCTATCGGCAGGGCAGCCAGACGCAGCGAACCGGATATGGAATGACGTTTCTGCATGTGATTTCTCCCTCAACGAATACCCAATAAATGGAAAGAGCCCAAAAATTATACGGTTTTTGTGCTGCATGAAGATTCTGCCTAATACCCCCCTGATTCCTTGATTTTTATCAAACTAAACGCATGTCCGCCAGCAAAAAGGGGGCTTTTTCAGCATAGGACAAATAATCGATATTTCGGGAAAAAAACGAATCATCTGGTGCCGGGAGGGGGAATCGAACCCCCACAGTGTTGCCACCGGCGGATTTTGGCTACGGCCGCCGCTTCGCGGCTTAACCTGCAAGCAGGTTAGCCTGCGCCGCAACAAGCCGCTGCGCGTCGTGTTGTGAGTCCGCTTGAACCGTGGTGCCGGGAGGGGGAATCGAACCCCCACAGTGTTGCCACCGGCGGATTTTGAGTCCGCTGCGTCTACCAATTCCGCCATCCCGGCATGGGATGCCCTGCTGTCGGCGGCGGATTTTGCCTCCGGCCGCCGCTTCGCGGCTTAACCTGCAAGCAGGTTAGCCTGCGCCGCAACAAGCTGCTGCGCAGCGTGTTGTGAGTCCGCTGCGTCTACCAATTCCGCCATCCCGGCATGGGATGTGCCTTGCGGCGCGTCTGCGCGATACCGCGTAAAATCACGGGCCGCGCAAGGTGCGCGCATTATCCCGCATCCGGCACCCACGAATCAAACAAAATGCCGCTTTCCCTGGCCGACTTCGATTACGACCTGCCGCCGGAACTGATCGCCCAGTTCCCGCTGCCCGAGCGCACCGCCAGCCGACTGCTGGTCGTGGACGGCGACCGCAGGGAAGACCGGCGCTTCGCCGATCTGCCCGACTTGCTGCGCGCCGGCGACCTGCTGGTGTTCAACGACACGCGTGTGCTGCATGCCCGGCTGCATGGCGTCAAGGACAGCGGCGGCAGGATCGAAGTACTGATAGAACGACCCGTCGGTCGGCACGAAGCGCTGGCGCAGATCCGTGCCAGCCATGCGCCCTGGCCCGGCAGCCGGCTGTTGCTGGAGGGCGCGCTGGAAGTCGGCGTGGTGGCGCGCGAGGGCGCATTCTTCCTGCTGCGCTTCCCGGGGACGGAGGATCTGGTCGACCTCCTCGAGCGTCACGGCAAGCTGCCCCTGCCGCCTTACATACAGCGCCATTCGGAAGCTGCCGACGAGGCCCGCTACCAGACGGTGTATGCGCGCGCGCGCGGCTCGGTTGCCGCGCCGACGGCGGGCCTGCATTTCGACGAGGCGCTGCTGGACGCCCTGCGGGCAAAACGCATTGACTTCGCCTGGCTGACCCTGCATGTCGGCGCCGGCACCTTCCAGCCGGTGCGGGTCGAGGACCTCGCCCGCCACCGCATGCACCGCGAGCGCTACGTCATCCCGGCCGACACCGTCGCCGCGCTTGCCGCCGCGCGCACGCGCGGCGGCCGCGTCGTCGCCGTCGGCACCACCAGCCTGCGCGCGCTCGAATCGGCCTCGCAAGGCGGCGAACTGCAGGCCGGCAGCGCCGACACCGCCCTGTTCATCACGCCCGGCTA
>JAEHDO010000098.1 GCA_016880375.1 Betaproteobacteria bacterium
GCCTGGTCGATGGTGCCGAAGGGCAGCTGCGAGAAGACCGCTTCGCCGACCTCGCCGACCGGTTTCGGCCAGCTCAAGGAGTTCAAGGAAAAGAAAGCCTGATCGACCCCCCGTGCCGGAGCGCCTCTCGTGACGAACGCGAACCCTCCCCGCGCCCTCGCGAGAGGCGCCGCGCCGGCAACATTGCCGGCGCGCGGCGGCGTCGGCCTGAAGCCCGAGCATTTCCGCCACATCCTCGAGACGCGGCCCGACATCGGCTTCTTCGAGGTGCATGCCGAGAACTACATGGTGGCGGGCGGCGCCTTCCACCACCATCTTGAGCGCATCCGCGCCGACACCCCGCTCTCGATCCACGGCGTCGGCCTGTCGATCGGCGGCGAGGATCCGCTCGACGAAGCACACCTCGACCGCCTCGCGGCGCTGCTGGCGCGCTACCGGCCGGAGTCGTTCTCCGAGCACCTGGCCTGGTCCAGCCACGGCGGCGCCTTCTTCAACGACCTGCTGCCGGCGCCCTGGCACGCCGGCACCCTGGCCCGCGTCTGCGACCACATCGACCGCGTGCAGGAACGCCTCGGCCGGCGCATGCTGCTGGAGAACCCGGCCACCTACGTCGAGTTCGAGGCCTCGACGATGGCCGAAGCGGATTTCATCTCTGAAGTCGTCAGTCGTACCGGCTGCGGCCTGCTGCTCGACGTCAACAACGCCTACGTCACCTGCGTCAATCACGGCCGCGACGCACGCGCCTACCTGCGCGCCCTGCCGCTGGCGGCGACGGGCGAGATCCACCTCGCCGGCCACGCGCGGGATGTCGACGCGGCCGGCGCGCCGCTGCTGATCGACAGCCACGGCGCGCCCGTGGCGCAGGCGGTGTGGGACCTCTATGCCTACGCGATTTCACTGACCGGCCCGCAGCCGACCCTGATCGAGCGCGACAACGACATCCCGGCCTTCCCCGTGCTCGCCGCCGAGGCGCACGCGGCCGAAATCGTCATGGCGCGCCACGCCACCCTGGAGGCGGCGTGAGCGCCGCCCGCCGGGCCGCCCCAAGGGCGGCGCAGCGTATAGCGCGGAGCGCGCCCTGCGCGCGAACGACCGTCACCCCCTCCCTCGGGGAGGGGGACGGGGGGAGGGCTGCACCATGAGTGCAGAACTGTCATTCGCCAATGCATTGCTCAGCCCGGACGCGCCCTGCCCGCCCGGCCTCAGGGCCTGGAACGGCTCCGATCCGGCGAAGCGCTTCGCCATCTATCGCAACAACGTCGTCGTCTCGCTGGTCGACGCGCTCGCCGACAGCTTTCCGGTGGTGCAGGCGCTGGTCGGCGAGGCGTTCTTCCGCGCCATGGCGGCGGAATTCGCGCGCCGGTCCCCGCCACGCTCGCCGGTGCTGGCCTGGTACGGCGCCGGCTTCGCCGATTTCGTGGCGGAATTCCCTCCCACCGCCGGCCTGCCGTATCTCGCCGATGTGGCGCGGCTCGAGTGGCTGCGCGTCGAGGCCTGGCACGCCGCCGACGCCGACCCCCTGCCCCTGGCCGAAATGGCCGCGCAGCTGGCCGACGAGGCCGCGCTGCCCACGCAGCGCCTGACGCTGCATCCGGCGCTGCGCCTGCTGCGCTCGGCGCATCCGGTGGTTTCGCTGTGGGCGGCGCATCAGTCGGAAAACGTGGCCGCGGCGCTCGGCGCGATCGACTTCGCCGACGCCGAAGCGGCGCTGCTTGTGCGCGAGGGACTCGAGGTGGCCATCCTGCGCATCGCGCCCGGTGCGGCGGAATTCATCGACCGCCTGCTGCGCGGCGCCGCGCTCGGCGAAGCCGCGCAGGCGGCCGCGCCGTTCGACCTACCCGCCACCCTCGGCCTGCTGCTGCGCAGCGGCGCCGTCGTGGCGATGACGCCTTCGGGGAGAGCAGCATGAGCAACGTCGCCGTCGACCTGGTGCGCCGCGCCGCGAACCTCTGCAGCCGCGTGCCCGATGCGTGGATCGCGCTGCTCGGCCGCTTTTCCGTCGCCGCCATCTTCTGGAAGTCCGGCCAGACCAAGATCCAGGGCTTTTCCCTCGACATCGTCTCCGGCGAATTCCAGCTCGGCATGCCGCGCCTCGCCGACGCCGTTGTCGACCTCTTCCGCGACGAGTACCGGTTGCCGCTGCTGCCGCCCGAACTCGCGGCGACGATGGCGGCATGGGCCGAGCATGTCTTCCCGGCGCTGATCCTGCTCGGCCTGGCGACGCGCTTCTCGGCCCTCGCCCTGCTCGGCATGACGGCGACGATCCAGATTTTCGTCTATCCCGACGCCTATCCCACCCACGGCGTCTGGGCCGCCGTGCTGCTCTTCCTCGTCGCGCGCGGCGCGGGACCGCTCTCGCTCGACGCCCTCCTCGCGCGACGCTTCGCCGGGCGCTGAAGCGGCCCATGGGCAAACACCGCGCCTTGCTGGCCGCCTGCATCGCCCTCTGCCTTCCGGCGCAGGCCGCTGCCGCCTGCAGCGCCGAATCCGGCGCGACGCTGGCCCCGTTGATCGAGTTGTACACCTCGGAGGGCTGCAGCAGCTGCCCGCCCGCCGATCGCTGGCTTGCCGGCCTGCCGCCGGGCAAGGCCGTGCCGCTGGCGCTGCATGTCGACTACTGGGACTACATCGGCTGGCGCGATCGTTTCGCCGATGCGAAATTTTCCGCGCGACAGCGCGAGGCCGTGCGGCGCAGCGGCGGCCGCGTGGTCTACACGCCGCAGGTGCTGCTCGACGGTCGCGACTTCCGCGGCTGGCGCGACGACAAGGCCGTCGGCCAGGCACTCGCGCGCATCGCGGCGAAGCCGGCCCAGGCCAGGCTCGTGCTGAGCGCTGCACGAAAACCGGCCGGCGCCTGGTCGATCCGGCTCGAAGGGCAGGTGGCGCCGCGCAAGGGCCGCGCCGCGGCCCATCTTGCCATCTACGAAAACGGGCTCGCGAGCGACGTCCGCAGCGGCGAGAACGCCGGCGCCCGGCTGCAACACGGCTACGTCGTGCGCGTCTGGAGCGGCCCCGTTGCGGCCGACGCCGATGGGCGGGTGGTCCTTTCCCGCGATCTCGCGCGCCAGGACATCGCATTCGACAACGCCGGCATGGCCGCCTTCATCGAGGATCCCGACACAGGAGAAATCCTCCAGGCGCTGAGCCTGTCATTCTGCCGAAATTGAACCGGAAAGCCGGCCGCAGGTCATCCCACAGGGATGTCCTTCGTTCATAATGGCGGCCATGAAATCCCATCACCTCCACCTTGCCGCCGGACTGGGCGGGCTGCTGTTCGTCGTCTTCGCCGTTTTCTACCTGCAGGAGAAGCTCGGCCTGCTGCCCTGCCCGCTGTGCGTGATCCAGCGCATTTTCTTCATCCTGTTCTCGCTGACCGCCCTGGCCGCCGCCTTCCACCGCCCGGCCGGCACGGGGCGCTGGCTCTACCTCGGCCTGCTCGACCTGTGGGCGACGCTCGGCGCGGCGGTCGCCGCCTGGCAGGTGTACCTTACCTACCATCCCCAGGCCGCCGAGTGCGGCATCAGCCCGGAGGAGCGCTTCCTCAACGGCCTGCCGCTGGCGAAGTGGTGGCCGGCGATGTTCGAGGCCAACGGCGACTGCACCAAGGTGGACTGGACCTTCCTCGGCCTGTCGGTGCCGGAGCTGTCGCTCATCGCCTTCGTCCTGCTCTCCGCCATTGCCGTCGTCGCCGCGTTGCGCCCTGCCTCGCGGTAAAATATCCGCATCATGAGCAACGACAAGAACGCGCCCGCGGCGGCGCCCGTCTCGAATTTCATCCGCCAGATCATCGAGGCCGACCTCGCCGCCGGCAAGCACGCCGGCGTCGCCTGGGGCGGCAAACCCGGCCCGGCCGCCGCCCACGCCGGCGCGCCCGCCGACCCGGCGAAGATCCGCACGCGCTTCCCGCCCGAGCCGAACGGCTACCTGCACATCGGCCACGCCAAGTCGATCTGCCTCAACTTCGGCCTGGCGCGCGACTACGGCGGCGCCTGCCACCTGCGCTTCGACGACACCAACCCGGAGAAGGAGGAGCAGGAGTACGTCGACTCGATCATCGACGCCGTGCGCTGGCTCGGCTTCGACTGGGGCAAGAACGGCTATTTCGCCTCGGACTACTTCGACTTCATGTACGAGGCGGCGCAATGCCTGGTCACGAGCGGCCACGCCTATGTCGACTCGCAAAGCGCCGAGGAGATGCGACTGAGCCGCGGCACGCTCACCGAGCCGGGAAAAAACAGCCCCTTCCGCGACCGCAGCGCCGCGGAGAACCTCGACCTCTTCCGCCGCATGGAAGCCGGCGAGTTCGCCGACGGCGCGCACGTGCTGCGCGCGAAGATCGACATGGCCTCGCCCAACATCAACCTGCGCGACCCGGTCCTCTACCGCATCCGCCACGCCACGCACCACCGCGCCGGCGACACCTGGAACGTGTACCCGATGTACACCTTCGCCCACCCCATCGAGGACGCGCTGGAGCGCATCACCCACTCCATCTGCACGCTCGAGTTCGAAGACCAGCGCCCTTTCTACGACTGGCTGCTCGAGCGTTTGGCCGAGGCCGGACTGCTGGCGAAACCGCTGCCGCAGCAGATCGAGTTCGCCCGCCTCAACCTCAGCTACGTCGTGCTGTCGAAGCGCAAGCTGATCCAGCTGGTGCAGGAGCGGCATGTCGCCGGCTGGGACGACCCGCGCCTGCCGACCCTGGTGGGGGCGCGCCGGCGCGGCTACACGCCCGAGGGCTTCCGCCTATTCGCCGAGCGCATCGGCGTTGCCAAGGCGGATTCCTGGATCGACTACGGCGTGCTGGAAGAATGCATGCGCGACGACCTCAACGCGCGCGCCGAACGGCGCATCGCCGTGCTCGACCCGCTGAAACTCGTCATCGACAACTATCCGGAGGGGCAGGAAGAGGAATGCTTCGCGCCCAACCACCCGCAGCAGCCGGAGCTGGGCAGGCGCGCCATGCCCTTCTCGAAGGAGCTCTGGATCGAGCGCGAGGATTTCACGGAGAATCCGCCGAAGGGCTACTTCCGCCTCTTCCCGGGCAACAGCGTGCGCCTGCGCTACGGCTTCGTCGTCAGGTGCACCGGCTGCGACAAGGACGCCGCCGGCAACGTGACCGCCGTGCATTGCGAATATTTCCCCGACTCGAAGAGCGGCACGCCCGGAGCGGATGCCTACAAGGTCAAGGGCAACCTTCACTGGGTCAGCGCGAAGCACGCTTACAAGAGCGAGGTGCGGCTCTACGACCGCCTGTTCCGGGAAGCCAACCCCGGCGCAGGCGGCCGCGATTACCTGGAAGACATCAACCCCGATTCGAAGACGCTTATCGCCGCCTGCCTGGAGCCGGCACTGAAGGAAGCCAGGCCGGAAGAGCGCTTCCAGTTCGAGCGGCACGGCTACTTCGTTGCCGATCGGGTGGATTCAAAAGCGGGTAGTCCGGTATTCAACCGGACGGTGACGCTGAAGGATTCGTGGGGAAAAGCCGGGAAGTAGTGCAGAGGAAGGGGGACGAAGCCGCCCCGCCTCTTTTCAATACGGTTTTATCTGATTTTTTCGCAAGACCATTCACCGCCCGAGCATTTGCAGCGGCGGCCATCTCCCGGAATTTTCGTCGTTCCCTCCTTGCACCCCTGCGGCTTCGCCGCCAGGGCCGAGGTCGTCAGGACGGCGTTCGAGAACGAAAGCGCCAGGAATACGGCGAGCATCTTCAGCATAGTGCGAATCATGACTCCTCCTTGGGTATGAAATGGCCGCCGGCCCCTGCAATGTCGTCGGCATCGCAGTGTACCCCGTTTCACCTGCCGGGCAACAGGCGCGTTCAGGCGGCAGCCCGCTGCGGTGAAATGTCGTCGATATCCAGCGCCACCAGGTTCGGGAAAGGCAGCGGCCCGCTGCCGAGAAGGGTCGGCCAGACGCGGCGCTTCGTCGGCGCCTTCAGCCCGCCGAAATCCTTGTAGTCCTCGCACAGGTGCGCCGCGCGCGCCCAGTTGCCGACCACCTCGGCAGTGTAGTCGAGCCGCGTCAGCAATCCCGACTCGTCGAAATAGAACACCTGCCGGCGGCTGTGCGTCGGGATGTCGGGCGGGAAGACGGCTGCGATGCGCTCGATCCTGCCTTGCGATCCTTTCAGCGGCGACAGCAATTCGAACTCGAAGCCGGGCCGCAGCAAGAGGAAGGGCGTCGTCAGGTAGTTCCAGGTAGCGTAGCCGCCGAAGTAGAGGAAATCCAGCGCGTCCCAGCGGAACTGCCGGCGCAGGCCGCGGAAGGCTTCGCGCGGGCGTTCGCGCCGCGAGACGACATTCCCTTCGGCATCGACGATGCGCACCTCGGCATCACCGATCCACTCGCCGCGCCAGCCCGGCTGCAGGTAATCGAAGAAGGTGAAGCGCGGCTCGGTGGCGGAAGCCCACATGCGCATGTGGCGCAGCGGCGGCCGTCCCTTCGTCGTGAACAGGAAGCCCGCGGCGGACAGGCGCGCCTCGACGCCCGACAGCTCGCGCCAGAAATCCGCGCCGCCATGCGCGGCGATGGCCTTGTCGAGGATTGCCTGAACGTCGTGCTGCATCACGCTAACGCCTCCGCTTCGGCTCGACCGGCCCCATGTTCGGCGCCAGTCCGGCGCCGCCTTGCCTGATCGCCTCGCGCCGCTGTTCGCAGCGCCGAATCACTTCGCGCTGCTGCTCGTCCGAATACGCCACCCACCAGTCGCGCTCGTCCTGGGTGCGGAAGCAGCCCTTGCACAGGCCGACGGCATCGTCCATCTCGCACACCTTGACGCAGGGCGAGCGCACGGGGGTGGGGGTAAGCGATTTCATTTGTCCTCCGCCAGTGTTTCACCGGCCATGCGGCGGATGGTCTGGCGCACTTCCGCCGAAAGGACCAGTTCGGCATGCGCGGCGGGTACGGTGATGCGCTCGTCGAAATGCAGCAGTCCGCGTTCGTCCTCCTGCAGGATGCCCGAGTCGATGAGCTGGGCGACGACGCCGGCGAACAGCGATTTCTCGGAGAATTCGGGCGCGTTGAACTCGTAGAGCAGCGCCAGGCGCTGGGCGAGCAGGTGGCTGGCCTCTTCCAGCGCGCGCCGCGCGATGCGGCCCGGACCGTGCCGCTGCAGCAGCGCCAGCGTGAGGAAGTGGCGCTCCAGCGTCGGCCGGATGGTTTCGCCGAGCAGTCGCAGTTCGGCGAAGGCCTGGCTGGTCGGCTCGGGCGCGGCGTAGCGGCCGGTCCCGGGGTTCTGCCGCATCAGTCCGCGCGCGGTCATTGTCGCAATGGCCGCCGCCATCGCCCCGGACAGCGCCTCGGCCGGCCAGTGCAGGAACAGTTCGGCGCGCAGCAGCATGGTGATGCCGGCGACCGCCTCGTCCATGCGGCGCGCATCGAGCCGGCGATTGCGCCCGAGCAGGCAGGCGATCAGCGCCGGCAGCGCCACGAGATGCAGCACGTTGTTGCGGAAATACGAAAGCAGGGCCGCCTCGCCCGCGCGCACGCGAACGAGCTCACCCAGCGGATGCGGCAGGCGCTCGACGAAGCCGAGCTGTTCGACGTAGGACACGACCTCGCCGGCAGGCTTGTCGCACCCTGCCGCCCCGGCCGAATACGGCGCGTCGCGCAGCAGTGCCTGGTAGTGCTCGATCTGGCGTGCCAGCGCCTGGGCGTCGGCGGTGTGCTTCGGCGTCGCCAGCAGGGCCAGCGCGACCAGGTTCACCGGTGTCACCACCGCCGCTGCGTTGATGCGGCGGGCCAGTTCCACGGCGGCATCCTGGATCACCGGCCGCACCCAGGCGGCACGCGGATCGCCGCCTTCGCGCCAGCCGGGGTGGCGCGCATCGAGGAATTCTGCCAGCGCGAGCGGTTCGCCGAAGTTCACGTGCACCTTGCCGAACCTGCGCCCGAGCAGGCGCCAGGCGCCGAGCAGGCCCCACAGCGATTCGCCGCGCTTCGGCTTGCCCTGCAGCTCCTCGAGGAAGGCTTGCCCTTCGAGCAGCTTCTCGTAACCGAGGTAGACCGGCACGAAGATCAGGGGCCGGGTATCGCCGTGCAGGAAACTGCGAACGGTCATGCCGAGAATGCCGGCCTTGGGGGCCAGCATGCGGCCGCTGCGGCTGCGCCCGCCCTCGATGAAGTACTCGAGGGGAAAGCCGCGCGCGATCATCAGGTGCAGGTACTCGTGGAACACCGCCGCATACAGCGGCTCGCCCTTGAAGCTGCGGCGCAGGAAGAAGGCGCCGCCGCGGCGCAGCAGCGGCCCGACGACGGGCATGTTCAGGTTGGCGCCGGCAGCGATGTGCGGCGGGGTGAGGCCGCGCTGATAGACGACATAGGAGAGCAGCAGGTAGTCGATGTGGCTGCGGTGGCAGGGCAGGTAGACGATTTCCTGCCCCGGCGCGATGCGCGCCACCGTCTCGAAGTTGCGCACCTCGACGCCGGCATAAAGGCGCGTCCACAGCCAGGTGAGGAACAGCACGAAGGCGCGCACTACGCCGTAGGTGTAGTCGGAGGCGATCTCGAGGGCGAAACCGCGCGCGCGGCGCTCCGCTTCCTCGATTGCGATGGACTTCGCGGCGGCCTCGGCGGCGATCGCCGCGCGCACCGCGGCGGCCCCGAGCAGGGTGTCGACCTGGGTATTGCGGTGGGACAAATCCGGGCCGATGGCAATCTCGCGCTGGCGGCGGAAATGCACGCGCAACACACGCGAGAGCTTGCGCAGCGCGCGCGCCTCTTCCGGCTCGCCCTGCAACAGCTCGCGCAGCGAGAGCGGCGCATTGAAGCGCAGCAGGGCCTGGCGGCCGTGCAGCAGCACGGCCAGCGCCTGCCGCAGCCGGCCCGGCGCGCGCCAGGTTTCGGAAAACAGCGCCTTGAGGATGGAGTCCTGCTTGCTCGGGGCGCGGCCCCAGAGAATCGTGACGGGCACGATCTGCACGTCCGCCGCCGGGTCCTCGATGGCCGCGCGCACCATGGCGACCAGCAGCGGCGAGTGGCCGTAGCGCTGCTTCGCCGTAGCGGCCATGCGCCGGGCGCGCTCGAGGAAGAAGAAGGCGCGCTTCGCCCGCAGCGCGCCAACGGCGAACGCGGCGCGCGGGCGCGGCAGCCCGGCGCGGCGCGTCTCCGCCAGCAGCACCAGCAGGTTGGTCAGGTGTCGCCCGTCGAGGACATAGCACACCGGCTTCGCCGGATCGAGGCCGAGCGCCTCGGGCTTGTCGGGCAGCACGGTCGGCCGCACCCAGACATAGAGCAGCCGGCGCAGCAGCGCCAGGGTCAGGCCGGTAAAGTCCAGCGGTCGGGACATAGTGGGCGAAGGGGCCTAACTCCAGGCTCGTTTGCCGGGAGTATACTTATATCCTTCGTTCGAGGAACCGATCCTGCATGACCCCGCTGCCGAGCTACACCCTGCGCGAAGAGATCGCCAGCAGCATCACCCACGGCATCGGCATCGTGCTGGCCATCGCCGGGCTGGCGGTGCTGGTGGCCTTTGCCGCGCGCTACGGCGATGCCTGGCACGTGGTGAGCTGCAGCATCTTCGGCGCCGCGCTGATCCTCTGCTTCACCACCTCGACGCTCTACCACAGCGTGCAGGCCGAGCGCATCAAGCGCCTGCTGCGCACGCTCGACCACTCGGCCATCTTCCTGCTCATCGCCGGCACCTACACGCCCTTCCTGCTGGTGAACCTGCGCGGGCCGTGGGGCTGGACGCTGTTCGCCGTCATCTGGACGCTGACTTTGCTCGGCATCGCACTGCGCCTGTTCCTCAAGGGGCGCCTGCACGGCCTCGTCGTCTCCATCTACATCGCCATGGGCTGGATCGTGGTGGTGGCGGCGCAGCCCCTGCTCGAGCGTGTCGCCACCGGCGGCCTGGTCCTGCTCGCGGCGGGCGGCCTCGCCTATACCGCCGGGGTGGCCTTCTACAAGTGGCGGCGGCTGCCCTACAACCACGCCATCTGGCACGGCTTCGTGCTGGCCGGCGCCGCCCTGCATTTCTTCGCCGTGCTGTTCTACGTCATCCCCTGGCCCGTGACAGCCGCCTGAGGGCGTGGCAAACTGTGCGCCCAGACAGTCAGGAGGCGCTTATGGCCGAGTTGCCCCCGTTTCATCTCGCCTGTCCCGTCACCGACCTCGCCCGTGCGCGGCAGTTCTACGGCAAGTTCCTCGGCTGCCCGGAAGGACGCAGTTCGGATGAATGGGTGGACTTCAACTTCCGCGGCCACCAGATCGTCGCCCA
>JAEHDO010000520.1 GCA_016880375.1 Betaproteobacteria bacterium
CCAGCTGGGCGAGGACCTGTCGGGCCGCCGCTTCGCCCTTTGGGGACTGGCTTTCAAGCCCAATACCGACGACATGCGGGAAGCGCCGAGCCGCCGCGTCATCGCCGACTTGCTGGCGCGCGGGGCCCGCGTCTGCGTCTACGATCCGGTGGCGATGGACGAGGCCCGACGCATCTTCGGCGCCGAACCGCGCATTGCCTACGCCGAATCGCCCCTGGCGGCGCTCGACGGCGCGGATGCGCTGGTGATCGTCACCGAGTGGAAGGAATTCAGGAGTCCGGATTTCGGGGAGGTGAAGCGGCGACTCAAGGCGCCGCTTGTTTTCGACGGGCGCAACCTCTACGATCCGTTGCAGATGCGCGCCGCAGGCATCCGCTATTTCGCCATCGGAAGACAGTGATGAAAAAGCTTGTCCTGCCCGACACCCGGGCCGCCCGCATCCTCGTCGTCGGCGACGTCATGCTCGACCGCTACTGGTTCGGCGAGGTCAGCCGCATTTCGCCCGAGGCGCCGGTGCCGGTGGTCAAGGTCGAGCGCACCGAGGAGCGGCCCGGCGGCGCCGCCAACGTGGCACGCAACTGTGCGGCGCTGGGGGCGAAGGCCTCGCTGCTCTCCGTCGTCGGCGCTGACGAAGCCGGCCAGTCGCTGGCGCGGCTGATGGCCGTCGAGGGCATCGACACCAGCCTGCACGAGGACGCCGAGCTGTCGACCACCATCAAGCTGCGCGTCGTCGGCCGCCAGCAGCAGCTGCTGCGCATCGATTTCGAGAACAGCCCCGCACATGAGGTGCTGCGCGCCAAGCTGGCCGATTTCGAGCGCCAGCTGCCGGACTGCGACGCCGTCATCCTCTCCGACTACGGCAAGGGCGGCCTCACCCACATCGGCGAGATGATCCGGCTGGCGCGCGCTGCCGGCAAGCCGGTGCTGGTCGATCCCAAGGGCGAGGATTTCGCCCGCTACGCCGGCGCCACCCTGCTCACGCCGAACCGCGCCGAACTGCGCCAGGTGATCGGTCGCTGGGCCACCGAGGCCGAACTCAAGGAGAAGGCGCTGCGCCTGCTCGGTGATCTGGGGCTGGAGGCCCTGCTGGTGACGCGCAGCGAGGAGGGCATGACTCTCTTCTGCGGCAGCGAAGCCCTGCACGAGCCGGCCCAGGCGCGCGAGGTTTATGATGTGAGCGGCGCCGGCGACACCGTCATCGCCACCATGGCGGTGATGCTGGCGAGCGGAGCCGACCTGCACGCGGCGATGCGCCTGGCCAATCGCACCGCCGGCATCGTCGTCGGCAAGCTCGGCACGGCCGTCGTGCAGCTCGACGAACTGCGCGCCGCACTTTGACCACGGAAGACTGACATGTACACAATCGTAACCGGCGCCGCCGGTTTTAGCTTCGGCGTAACGCCCGCATTGTGGGCATTAGCCTTCACTGAAACCGGCTGCGGAGATTGATATGTATACCATCGTGACTGGCGCAGCCGGTTTTATCGGCTCGAACCTGGTGAAGGCGCTCAACGGGCGCGGCGTCACGGACATCATCGCCGTCGACAACCTCACCAAAGGCGACAAGTACCGCAACCTGGTCGACTGCGAGATCGCCGACTACCTCGACAAGAACGAATTCATCGAGGCGGTCGCCGCCGGCGAGCTCGACGGCGCCGTCGAGGCGGTGCTGCACCAGGGCGCCTGCTCCGACACCATGGAGCTCGACGGCCGCTACATGCTGGACAACAACTACCGCTATTCCCTGGAGCTGCTCGACTTCTGCCTCGACCAGGAAGTGCCCTTCCTCTATGCCTCCTCGGCTTCGGTCTACGGCGGCGGCCGGGTGTTCCGCGAGTTGCGCGAGTTCGAGGCGCCGCTCAACGTCTACGGCTACTCGAAATTCCTCTTCGACCAGGTCGTGCGCCGCCGTCTCGCCGAGGCTGACTTTGCCTCGCAGGTCGCAGGTTTCCGCTACTTCAACGTCTACGGCCCGCGCGAGCAGCACAAGGGCCGCATGGCCTCGGTGGCCTACCACTTCTTCAACCAGTATCGCGCCGATGGTTACGTGAAGCTGTTCGAGGGGTGCGATGGCTACGCAAATGGCGGCCAGCTGCG
>JAEHDO010000521.1 GCA_016880375.1 Betaproteobacteria bacterium
GCGTACTGTGCGTCGTTCAGGCGCAGGCTGTGCTGCAGCCGGCGGTAGCGGCGGTAGGCCTCGCGCACGCGCTCGGCGAGCGCCTCCGGGATGAGGCCGAGGCCGGCGGCGATTTTCAGCAGCGCCAGGTTGCCGAGGTTGCCGGTGAGTTCGGCGTGCGCGTGCGCATGGCCGAGCACCAGGGCCTGCACGATGAACTCGACGTCGATGAGGCCGCCGCGGTCGTGCTTGATGTCGAAGAGGTCGCTCTTGTTGGCGTGGGCGTCGGCCATCTTCTGCCGCATGGCGATCACCTCGCGCTTCAGCCCGGCGAGATCGCGCGGCTGGCGCAGGACCGCGATGCGGATGGCTTCGAACTGGCGGCCGATGTCGGCGTCGCCCGCCGAGAAGCGGGCGCGGGTGAGGGCCTGGTGTTCCCACGCCCAGGCCGATTCCATCTGGTACTGGCGGAAGGCCGCAACCGAGCTCACCAGCAGGCCCGACTCGCCGTTGGGGCGCAGGCGCAGGTCGGTCTGGAAGAGGATGCCGGCCGGCGTGGCGCTGGAGATCCAGGTGTTGATGCGCTGCGCCAGGCGCGCATAGATTTCCGGCGCGTCCGGGTGGTCGTCGTCGAAGAGGAAGATGATGTCGAGGTCGGAGGCGTAGCCGAGCTCCTTGCCGCCCAGCTTGCCGTAGGCGACGACGGCGAACTTCGGTTCCTCGCGGTGGCGCTTCAGCAGCTTGCGCCAGACCAGGCGCAGGGCGAGGTCGAGCATGATGTCGGCCAGCTCTGAGAGGTGGTCGGAGAGCTTCTCCAGCGCCAGCATGCCTCCCAGGTCCTGCGCCAGCAGGCGGAACACCTGGGCATGGTGGGCTTCGCGCATGACGTCCATCTGGCGTTCGGTGTCGGGCTCGTGCTCGTCGAGCTCCCGCGCGAGCTGGGCACGGAAGGCGGCCCAGTCCGGCGCGGCTTCGAGCAGGCGCGCATCGAGCAGCTCGTCGAGCAGCACCGGGTGGCGCGTGAGATAGGTCGCCGCCCAGCTCGAGGCGCCCACCAGCTGCGCCACCTTCTGCAGGGCCTGCGGGTACTGCTGCAGCAGGGCGAGGTAGGCGGCGCGGCGGCTGATCGCCTCCAGCAGGTCGAGTCCGCGCGCCAGGGTGGCGTCGGGGTTGGCGGTTTCCGCTGCCGCCTCGATCAGGCGCGGCACCAGGGCGTCGAAGCGCTCGCGGATGCCCGGCGGCATCTGCTGGTAGCGGTTGCCGCCGCGAATGCCGGCAAGGCGCTGCGCGCCGTTCTCGGCCTCGCCGTAGCCGAGGCGCCCGAGTTCCTGCGCCGCCCCCTGCAGGTTGCTGCCGTCCTCGCAGCCCTGCCAGACGGCAGCGAGGTCGTGGCCCTTGCGGTTGGGATCGGCGAAGACGGCTTCGAAGTGGCGGCTGACGCTGGCGCGATGGTCGTCGAGTTCCTGCAGCAGCGCGGCGTATTCGCCGAAGCCCATGGCGCGCGCGACGAGCGCCTGGTCGGCCGGATTTTCCGGCAGGGTGTGCGTCTGCGCGTCGTCGAGATACTGCAGGCGGTGCTCGAGGTTGCGCAGGAAGCGGTAGGCGGCGTCCAGCTCGCGCACCGCGGCCTCGCCGAGGATGCCGCGCTCGGCGAGCAGCGCCAGCACCTGCAGCGTCGGCCGGACCTGCAGCGCCTTGTCGCGGCCGCCGCGGATGAGCTGGAAGACCTGGGCGATGAACTCGATCTCGCGGATGCCGCCGGGGCCGAGCTTGATGTTGTCGGCCATGTCCTTGCGCGCCACCTCGCGGCGGATCTGCGCGTGCAGCTCGCGCATGGCGTTGATGGCGCCGTAGTCGAGGTACTTGCGAAAGATGAAGGGGCGGGCGAGGGCGGTCAGGTCGCTGGCGCGCGCCCCGCACAGCGGCCGCGCCTTGATCCAGGCGTAGCGCTCCCACTCGCGGCCCTGGGTGATGAAGTAGTTCTCCAGCATGTCGAAGCTCGCCACCAGCGGGCCGGA
>JAEHDO010000099.1 GCA_016880375.1 Betaproteobacteria bacterium
ACCTGAGAGATTCCCGCGCTGGCGGGGTGCCCCTTCGGTGGGCGGCGCATGCCGCCTCTCTCCAGATTTTGTGCTTCGCTGCGCGGCCCTTTTGCCTGAGCGGTTCCGGGTGTTGCGCCTTCGGCGGCGGCCCCGTTTAGAAATGGCCGCTCTCTCCCGCGCGAGCGCTGCGACTATAGCTTGCAGCCAATGCGGAATCAAGGAGTAATCATCGGTTATGATTTGCGACTTATGAAATCAAGCACTTCCGAATTCCTGACGATTCGCGGACTGAAAAGCCACGTGCGACTGTGGGGGCCGGCCGATGCGCCGAAGCTGTTCCTCCTGCACGGCTGGATGGACTGCTCGGCCTCGTTCCAGTTTCTCGTCGATGCTTTCGTGCGCGACTGGCGCGTCATCGCGCCCGACTGGCGCGGCTTCGGCCAGTCGGAATGGCTGAACCGGTCCTACTGGTTTCCCGACTACCTCGCCGACCTCGAAAAGTTTCTCGACCATTACTCGCCGGGCGAAACGGTGCGCCTGGTCGGCCACAGCATGGGCGGCAATGTCGTCGGCCTCTACGCCGGTGTGCGCCCGGCGCGGGTGGCGAAGCTGGTGATCCTGGAGGGCTTCGGCCTATACCGGACCGAGCCGTCGCAGGCACCGGGCCGCTACGCCAAGTGGCTGGATCAGGACAAGGCCGGCGCGACACTGCGCGACTACGCCGACCTGGCGGAGTTTGCCCAGCGGCTGATGCGCGACAACCCGCGCCTGATGCAGGAGAAGGCGGATTTCCTGGCGGCGAACTTCTCGCAGCGGCGGCCGGATGGTCGCTTCGGCTATGCCGCCGATCCCTGGCATCGCGTGGTGAATCCGGTGCTCTACCGCATCGAGGAGGCGCAGGCCTGCTGGGGCGCGGTGACGGCGCCGGTGCTGTGGATGGTGGCGCGCGACTCGCATCTCTACAAGGAATTCGCCGGCAGGGAAGAGGAATATCAGGCGCGCCTCGCCAGCTTTCACGAGTTGCGCGAGGTGGTGCTGGAGGATAGCGGCCATATGCTGCACCACGACCAGCCGCAGCGGCTGGCGGCGCTGCTGGAAGAATTCCTCGGGTAAGATCAACCCATGAAAGCTGATTTGCATTGCCATTCCAACGTCTCCGACGGCCTGCTGCCGCCGGCGGAGGTGGCGCGCCGTGCCGCCGACAGGGGCGTGGAACTGCTCTCCCTGACCGACCACGATGACGTCGCCGGGCTGGCCGAGGCGCGTGCCGCCTTCGAAGCGCGCGGCCTGCGCTTTCTCGACGGCAGCGAGATCTCGGTGTCCTGGCGCGACGACGCCAGCTTTCATGTCGTCGGCCTCGGCATCGATCCTGCCAACAGGGAATTGTTCGAGGGTCTGAAGTCGATCCGCGCCGGCCGCGACGGCCGCGCCCATCGCATCGCCGACGAGCTGGAGAAAATCGGCATCCATGGCGCCTACGAGGGCGCGGCGCGCTATGCCGAAAAGGCCTCGATCATCAGCCGCGCCCACTTCGCCCGCTTCCTCGTCGAGCGGAAGATCTCGCCCGACTTCAAGCGCGTGTTCGACCATTACCTTGCCAAGGGCAAGCCCGGCTACGTGCCGCACGAGTGGGCATCGGTGGAGGCGGCGCTGCGCTGGATCGGCAATGCCGGCGGCGTGGCGGTGCTGGCGCACCCCCTGCGCTACCGCGTCAGCCGTGACGAACTGCGCGTCTTCCTCGGCGAATTCCGGGATTGCGGCGGCCAGGGCATCGAGGTGGCCTGCGGCGCGCACACGTTCGAGGAAGTGCAGGAATGTGCCCGCCTGGCGCGGCACTTCGGCCTGAAGGCCTCCGTCGCCTCGGATTTCCACGGCCCGGGCGAGAGCTATGCCGACCTCGGCATGACGCCGCCGCTGCCCGACGATCTCGTGCCGATCTGGCGCGACCTGATCTGATTCGGCCATGGCCCAGTTTTTTTCCGTCCATCCCGAGCAACCGCAGCCGCGGCTGATTCACCAGGCGGCTGAAATTCTGCGCGCCGGCGGCATAGTGGCCTTCCCGACGGATGCGGCGTATTCGCTCGGCTGCCACGTCGGCGATGCCGATGCCGTGGCGCGCATCCGCGCCATTCGCGAGGTGGACGAGCGCCACCATTTCACCCTGATGTGCCGCGATCTGTCCGAGATTGCCAACTACGCCCGGGTGGACAACGCCCAGTTCCGCCTGCTCAAGGCGACGACGCCGGGCAGCTACACCTTCATCCTGGAGGGCACCAAGGAGCTGCCGCGGCGCATCCTGCATCCGAAGCGCAAGACCATCGGACTGCGCGTGCCGGCCCACCCACTGCCGCTGGCGCTGCTGGAAGAACTGAACGAACCGATGCTGACCTCGACCCTGATGCTGCCGGGGGATGACCTGCCTCTGAACGACCCGGAGGAAATCCGTGAGCGCCTGGAGAAACGCATCGACCTGGTCATCGAAGCCGGGGCCTGCGGGCTGGAAATGACCACGGTGGTCGATCTCACCGGCCCGTCGCCTGTGCTGGTGCGCGCCGGGGGCGGGTCACTGGAGCCTCTGGGACTGGCTTAGGGCGGTTAGCCGGTCTGGTAGAATTGCCGGCTTATTTCGCTCCTCCGACATGGACAACCTGATCCAGACCTTGGCGATCTACGCCATTCCGGTCCTTCTCGCCATTACCCTGCACGAAGCCGCCCACGGCTATGTGGCGCGGCATTTCGGCGATCCGACGGCCTATCTGGCCGGGCGCATCAGCCTGAATCCGCTGCGTCACGTCGATCCGGTCGGCACCATATTGGTACCCGGTGCGATCCTGGTGGCAAGCAAGCTGATCGGCGGCAGCGCCATGCTCTTCGGCTGGGCCAAGCCGGTGCCGGTGGATTTTGCGCGGCTGCGCAACCCGAAGAAGGACATGCTGTGGGTCGCGGCGGCGGGACCGTTCACCAACCTGCTGATGGCGGTCGGCTGGGCGGCGCTGCTCAAGTTTGCCAGCATGGCGCCGGAAAACCTGTACACAGTGCCGATGGCCAAGATGGCCCTGGCCGGGATTGAAATCAACGCGGTGCTGATGCTGCTCAACCTGTTGCCCATTCCGCCGCTCGACGGCGGGCGCATTGCCGTCAGCCTGCTGCCGCATCGCCTGGCCTGGAAGTTCTCCAGGCTTGAGCCCTACGGCCTGGCGATTCTGCTGGTGCTGCTGTTCACCGATATACTCGGCATCATATTGTGGCCGTTGATGGTGGGGTTCCGCCATCTGCTGTCCGTCATTTTCCAGTTCTAGAACGATAATCATGTACGCAGAAAGAGTCCTCTCCGGCATGCGCCCCACCGGGCGCCTCCACCTCGGCCACTACCACGGCGTCCTCAAGAACTGGGTCAAGCTGCAGAACGAGTATCCCTGCCTGTTCTTCGTCGCCGACTGGCATGCCCTGACCACGGCCTACGACGAGCCGGGCACCATCGAGAATAACGCCTGGGAGATGGTCATCGACTGGCTGGCAGCGGGCGTCGATCCTTCTCAGGCGACGCTGTTCATCCAGTCGCGCGTGCCGGAGCACGCCGAACTGCACCTGCTGCTGTCGATGATGACGCCGCTCGGCTGGCTCGAGCGCGTGCCGACCTACAAGGACCAGCAGGAGAAGCTGGAACACAAGGACCTGTCGACCTACGGCTTTCTCGGCTACCCGCTGCTGCAGTCGGCCGACATCCTGATTTATCGCGCCAACCGTGTGCCGGTGGGCGAGGACCAGGTGCCGCATATCGAATTTTCCCGGGAAATCGCGCGCCGCTTCAATCACCTCTACGGCCGCGAGGCGGACTTCGAGGAGAAGGCACGCACGGCGGTGAAGAAACTCGGCGCCAAGCGTGCGAAACTGTACGAGGAACTGCGCACACACTTCCAGCAGGAGGGCGACCACACGGCACTGGAACGCGCCCACGCCCTGCTCGAGGAGGCGCAGAACCTGTCGATGGGCGACCGCGAGCGGCTGTTCGGCTTCCTCGAAGGCAGCAGCAAGATGATCCTGGTCGAGCCCGATGCACTGCTCACCGAGGCGGCGAAGATGCCCGGCCTGGACGGGCAGAAGATGTCGAAGTCCTACAACAACACGATTGCGCTGCGCGAGAGCGCTGATTCGGTGACGAAGAAGATCCGCACCATGCAGACGGATCCGGCGCGGGTGCGCCGCACCGATCCCGGCGATCCGGAGCGTTGTCCGGTGTGGCAGTTCCATCTGGTGTATTCGGACGAGAGCACCAAGCAATGGGTGCAGCAGGGCTGCCGCAGCGCCGGCATCGGCTGCATCGAGTGCAAGCATCCGGTAATCGACGCCGTGCTCAAGGAGCAGGAGCCTATGCATGAGCGGGCCCAGGCCTATATCGACGATCCGGCCCTGGTGCGCAATATCATCGCCGACGGTTGCGAGCGGGCGCGCAAGCTGGCCAACGAGACCATGCGCGACGTGCGCGAAGCCGTAGGCCTGAACTACACGTGAGCGCAGGCATGGCGCACAACCGAGACTTCGAAACGAAGCTGCTGGCCTCGATCCACGAAATCTTCGCCGATAAGATCCCCTTCAACAAGGTGCTCGGCCTGGACGTGGTATCGCTCGCCGGCGAATGCCCGGTGCTGCGCTTCGCCATGCGGCCCGAACTGGTCGGCAATTTCGTGCGCGGCAATCTGCACGGCGGCGTCATTTCCTCGGTGATCGACGTCTGCGGCGGCCTGACGGCCTTCCTCGGCCTCCAGAGAAAACTGCGCGACGAGCCGATCGAAGAGCGCCTGCAACGCTTTGCCCGCATCGGCACCATCGACATGCGTGTCGACTATCTGCGGCCAGGCCACGGCGAGTGGTTCGAGGCGAAGGGCACCATCCTGCGCACCGGCAACAAGGTGGCGGTGACACGCATGGAGCTGCATAACGACGGCGGCGAACTGATCGCCATCGGCACCGGCGCCTATACCGTTGCATAAGACCGACATGGATCCGATCAAAGCCGAAACTGCAGCATCCCCGCCGGAGCCGGCCCACGTCGCCAAGCTCTACGGCGAGCCGATGCCGGAAATGCCGAAGGACCTCTACATCCCGCCCGATGCGCTGGAGGTCTATCTCGAGTCCTTCGAGGGGCCGCTCGACCTACTGCTCTATCTGATCCGCAAGGCAAACATCAACATCCTCGACATCCCGATGGCGCCCCTGACGGCGCAGTATCTGGTCTACGTCGAGGCGATGCGGGCGCGCAACCTGGAACTGGCCGCCGAATACCTGCTCATGGCGGCGATGCTGCTGGAAATCAAATCGCGCATGCTGCTGCCGCGGCCAAAGAAGGTCGAAGAGGAGGAAGCCCTCGATCCGCGAGCCGAACTGGTACGCCGCCTGCTGGAATACGAGCAGATGAAGGCTGCCGCTGCCAGGATCGACGCGCTGCCGCAGGCGATGCGCGACTACCAGTGGGTGTCGATCTGGATCAGCGACGAGGTGGGCGAACGCCTGCCCGACGTCAACCTGCACGACCTGCAGGTGGCCTGGCTGTCGCTCATGAAGCACGCCAGGATGACGCAGCATCACAAGGTGCGGCGCGAAGAGCTGTCGGTGCGCGAGCACATGAGCATCGTCCTGCGCAAGCTGCAGGGCGGCGCCTACCTCGAATTTGCCGAGCTGTTCGACCTCACGCTCGGCGTAGCCGGGCTGGTGGTGAATTTCCTCGCCGTGCTGGAGCTCGCGCGCGAGCGCCTGGTCGAGGTCACCCAGCGCGAGGTGTTCGCACCGATTTATGTAAAATTGGCCCAATCCGATACAGGACCGAACGATGTCGACGTCCCAACCGTACACGCCTGAAGAATACAAG
>JAEHDO010000100.1 GCA_016880375.1 Betaproteobacteria bacterium
CACCGCATGGTGGACATGGTCATCGCCACCGAGCAGTCCCGCTCCATGGCCATGATGGCCGCGGTCAAGGCCGATTCCCCCGACGCCGCCGAGCGCCGCCGCGCTGTCTCCGCCGCCAAGGCCTACATCGGCCAGCAGGCGCGCTTCGTCGGCCAGCAGGCGGTGCAGCTGCACGGCGGCATGGGCGTGGTGGACGAGCTCAACGTCAGCCACTACTTCAAGCGCCTGACCCTGATCGAGCTGACCTTCGGCAACACCGATCACCACCTCGGGCTGTTCAGCGACACCTTGTTGACGGCGTGAGCATGACCTTCGGAACACGCACCGAACTTGCCCCCTCTCCCGCTGGCGGGAGAGGGCCGGGGAGAGGGTGGGCGGCGGCCGTTGCCCCTCTCCCCTCTGCCCCTCTCCCTAACCCTCTCCCCGCACGCGGGGAGAGGGGATAAAACGCGCATGACCGAAAAGATCATCAACCGCCGCGACCTGGAGTTCGTCCTCTTCGAACTCCTCGACGCCGAAGCCCTGACGGCGCGGCCGCGCTTCGCCGACCACTCGCGCGAGACCTTCCTCGCCGCGCTGGACACGGCCGAGGCCATCGCGACGGAGAAGTTCGCCACGCACAACCGCAAGCTCGACGAGCACGAACCGCAGTTCGACGGCCAACGGGTGAGCATGATTCCCGAGGTGAAGGAAGCGCTTAAAGCTTTCATCGACGCCGGCTTCATGGCCGCAGCGCACGACTACGAACTGGGCGGCATGCAGCTGCCGGTGACCTTGACGCAGGCCTGCTTCTCGCTGTTCAAGGGCGCCAACGTCTCGACCTCGGGCTATCCCTTCCTGACCATCGGCAACGCCAACGTGATCCGCCGCTTCGGCACGCCCGCGCAGCAGGAGAAGTACCTCAAGCCGCTGCTCGCCGGCCGCTTCTTCGGCACCATGGCGCTGACCGAGCCGCAGGCCGGCTCCAGCCTGTCCGACATCGCCACGCGCGCCGAGCCGAATCCCGACGGCAGCTATTCGATCACCGGCAACAAGATCTTCATCTCCGCCGGCGACCACGAGCTGTCCGAGAACATCGTGCATCTCGTGCTGGCAAAGATCCCAGGCGGCCCGCCCGGCGTGAAGGGCATCTCGCTCTTCATCGTGCCGAAATTCCGCGTGAACGACGACGGCAGCCTCGGCGCGCGCAACGACGTCAACCTCGCCGGCCTCATCCACAAGATGGGCTACCGCGGCACGACCTCGACCATGCTGTCGTTCGGCGAAAAGGGCCAATGCCGCGGCGAGCTGGTGGGCGAGCCGCACAAGGGCCTGACGTACATGTTCCACATGATGAACGAGGCGCGCATCGGCGTCGGCATGGGCGCGGTGATGCTCGGCTACCGCGGCTACCTCGCCGCGCTCGATTACGCGCGCGAGCGGCCGCAGGGGCGGCATCCCGCCTCGAAGAACCCGCAGGCGCCGCAGCTGAAAATCATCGAGCACGCCGACGTGCGGCGCATGCTGCTGGCGCAGAAGGCCTATGTCGAGGGCGGCTACGCCCTGTGCCTGACCTGTGCGCGGCTGGTCGACGAGCAGAACAGCGCGCCGGAGGAAGCCGCCCGCCGCGAGGCCGGCCTGCTGCTCGACCTCCTCACGCCGATCGCCAAGTCCTGGCCCTCGCAGTGGTGCCTCGAGGCCAACAGCCTCGCCATCCAGGTGCACGGCGGCTACGGCTACACACGCGAGTACCCGGTCGAGCAGCACTACCGCGACAACCGCCTCAACCCCATCCACGAGGGCACACACGGCATCCAGGGCCTCGACCTCCTCGGCCGCAAGGTGATGATGCATGAGGGCGCGGCGCTGAAGCTGTTCGGCCGCGAAGTGCAGAAGACCGTGCAGGAGGCCGGCGCGATTCCCGAGCTGCAGGCGCACGCGCTGGCGCTCGGCGCGGCGATCACCGAGGTCGGCATCACCACGCGCTTCCTTGCCGAGGCGCTCGGCCGCGACGGCGACGCCGCGCTGGCGAATGCCACCGTCTATCTCGAGATGTTCGGCCACACGGTGCTGGCCTGGATCTGGCTGCGGCAGGCCGTCGCCGCCTCACGGGGACTGACTTTTAACAACGCCGCCGACGAAGACTTCTACCGCGGCAAGCTCGCCGCCTGCCGCTACTTCTTCAACTGGGAGCTGCCGAAGACCCAGCCGCAGCACGCCCTTCTGCGCGCGCTGGAGCCGACCTGCCGTGAGATGCGGAACGAATGGTTCTAAGGAATCCGACATGAGCGAAAACATCCTCACCGAACTCGCTTCAGGCGTCCTGCGCATCGAGGTGCGCCGGCCGGAGAAGAAGAACGCCCTCACCGCCCCGATGTACGCCGCCATGGCCGACGCGCTCGAGCGCGCCGCGCGCGAGGACGCCGTGCGCGTGGTACTGATCCACGGCCAGCCCGAGGTGTTCACCGCCGGCAACGACCTCGCCGACTTCCTCAACAGCCCGACCGACGACCCCGACCGGCCGGTGTTCCGCTTCCTGCGCAACATCGCCGCCGCGCCGAAACCCCTGATTGCCGCCGTCACCGGCAACGCCGTCGGCGTCGGCACCACGATGCTGCTGCACTGCGACCTGGTGTATGCCGGCGAAGGCGCGCGCTTCCAGCTGCCCTTCGTCAATCTCGCCCTCTGCCCGGAGGCCGCCTCCAGCCTGCTGCTGCCGCGCCTCGCCGGCCACCTGCGCGCCGCCGAGCTGCTCTTCTTCGGCGAGCCCTTCAATGCCGCCAAGGCTTACGAGATCGGCCTCGCCAACGCCGTGCTGCCCGACGCCGCGGTGTTCGCCCATGCGCAGGAGCGCGCGCAGAAGCTCGCCACCCTGCCCGCCGCCTCGCTGCGCGAGACCAAGCGCCTGATGAAGGAAAGCATCGCCGCCCTCGTGCCGCAGGTCATGCAGGCGGAAGGCGAGATCTTCAAGCGCCAGCTCGCCTCGCCGGCCGCCAAGGAGGCTTTCGCCGCCTTCCTCGAAAAGCGGAAACCCGATTTCTCGAAGTTCAGCTGAGCCATGAGCCAAGAGATCCCCGCCGGCTTCACGCCGATCCCGCATCTCGGCCACTACCTCAGCCAGCTCGGCCCCTTCCACTGGAAAAAGGCGGACGGCCGGCTCGTCGTCGGCCTGCGCATCGAGGATCGCCATACCAACACCCGCGGCATCGTGCACGGCGGCATGCTGGTCACGCTGGCCGACAGCGCGCTCGGCATCGTGCTCTACAACTCGCGCACGCCGCCGCAGCCGATCGTGACGGTCAACCTGTCCACCGACTTCATCGAAAGCGCCTATCCGGGCGACTGGGTCGAGGCGCATGTGGACATCCTGCGCATCGGCAAGCGCCTTGCCTATGCCAACTGCTACCTTCAAGTCGGCGATCGCCGCATCCTGCGTGCCTCGGGCGTCTTCGCCCTGATGCCGCCGGTCAACCCCAAGGAGGAATCCGAAGGATGAGCAAGAAATACTACTGGGAGGACTTTCCCGTCGGCTCGGTCACCGAGTACGGTGGCGTCACGCTGACAAAGGAAGACATCGTGCGCTTCGCGAAAGAGTTCGACCCGCAGCCCTTCCACATCGACGAAGAAGCGGCGAAACACTCCCAGTTCGGCGGGCTGGTCGCCAGCGGCTGGCATACCTGCAGCCTGTGCATGCGAATGATGTGCGACGCCTACCTGCTCGAATCGGCCAACCTGGCCTCGCCCGGCGTGGAGAACATCCGCTGGCTGAAGCCGGTGCGCCCCGGCGACACCCTGCACGTGCGCAGCGTCGTGCTGGAGGCGCGCCCGCTGGAGAGCAAGCCGCACATCGGCCTGATGCGCAACCGCTGGGAGGTGATCAACCAGAACGGCGAGGAAGTCATGCAGATGGAAGGCTACGGCATGATGCACCGGCGCAGCCACAAGAAATGAAAATCCACGTCCTCCTGAAGAAGGAAGAACTCGACGCCCAGCGCCTGCCGGGCAAGACGGTGGTCGTGCTCGACATCCTCTTCGCCACCTCCAGCATCGTCGCGGCGCTGGCGCACGGCGCGGCCGAGGTGATCCCGACGCTCGACGGCGCGGCGGCGCAGGCCGAGGCGGCGCGCCATCCGGCCGGCTCCTGCGTGCTCTCGGGCGAGCTCAACGCCGACACCCTGCCCGGCTTCGTGCACCCGACGCCGCTGCGTCTGCTCGCGGAGAACCTCGCCGGCAGGATGCTGGTCTACTCGACCACCAACGGCACGGTGGCGGTGAACAAATCGCGCGAGGCCGACCACGTCTATGCCGCCGCGCTGCTCAACGGCGAAGCCGTCGTCGCCCACATCGGCCAGCACCATGCCGACGAGACGGTGCTGATCGTCTGCTCCGGCTCGGCCGACAACTTCAACCTGGAAGACTTCTACGGCGCCGGCTACCTGGTCTCGCTTTTCGCGAAGCAGCAGCAGGAACATGAATTCACCGATGCCGCCCTCGCCGCCATGCTGCTGCACGAGAAATGCGAGGCCGGCGAATGCCTGCGCCGCGCCCGCGTCGGCCGCATGATGCTCGAGCGCCGCCTCGACCGCGAGGTCGA
>JAEHDO010000522.1 GCA_016880375.1 Betaproteobacteria bacterium
ATTCGCGCAGATCAAGGCAGTGGCGTTGATTGCCTGACTGCTTTTGCGGACAAATCAGTCGTTGTCCGCTGTTCGCTCATCGGTCTGTTCAGGGTCGAGTTCAGTCTGTTGGGGTTGAGAGAAACTAGTGCTTAACTGCATAGATTAACGATAGTATTGCGGAGCTGCGATCCTCGGACTTCGCGCTTTCGCCATCGAAAGGGGCTGGCGGTTGGGTTGTACACGGCAACGAACTCTTCGATGGCTTGGCGTAGCGCCTGGATATTCTTGAAGCTGGCGCCGCGCAAGGCCTTGCGTGACAGGATGCCGAACCAGATTTCCACTTGGTTGAGCCAACTGGCCGACGTAGGGGTGAAGTGGAAATGGACATTGGGATGCTCCGCCAGCCAGGCATCGCATTTCTTGTGGGTGCAGTAGTTGTCAAGAATCACATGCAACTCCTTGTCGGTGGGAGTCTCCGCGACGATCGCGTCCATGAAGCAGAGGAAGTCTTCACGCCGCTTGGTTTCAGTGATCTGCGATGTAACCCGGCCGGTTGCCACCTGGAGGGCAGCGAACAGATTGAGGGTGCCATGCCGCTTGTAAGTGCTTTTGAAGCCGCGAACGATCTTGCTGTTGTCGGTCTCGACATAGCCTGTCGCACGCTCCAGTGCCTGGATGCTGGGTTTCTCGTCCACGCTGATGACCAATGCATTCTCGGGCGGATTCAAATACAACCCGACGATGTCGGCCGCCTTCGCGGCAAACTCCTTATCCGTGCTGACACACCACGAACGCTGCCGTTGCAGGCAGATGCCTTCCTTGCGCAACACACGCCAGACCGCATGCACAGACCCCCCGACCGCCTTGGCCACGGCAGGACCGTCCCACATGGCCTGACCCGTCGGTGGCGGCCCCTCAAGCGTCTCCAATACCCGCTGCCGGAATCCCTCGTCGTACACCCTCTTGGCGCCTGGCCGCGGCCCATCCTCCAACCCAGACAAACCTTGTTCGGCAAATCGATCTCGCCATTTGATGACGGTGTTCGGCCGCGTTCGGCAGCGCGCCGCCACTTCTTGTACGCGCAATCCATCAAGGCAACCAAGAATCATCCTGGCTCGTTCGACGATGCGTACCGCTTCCGTTCGGCTGGCAGCGCGACGTTCTATTTCGGCTCGAACTTCCACCGAGCACGTGACCTTCTGGGCAACTCTTGGCATGACACCAAGAATAGCTAATATCGCTATACAATGCAATTAAGCACTAGCCCCACACCGGCCTCCTGCCGGGCAGGCGGGGATGCCTGCACCACCCCCATGCCTGATACGGAATTCCAGCGCCCCATCAGAAGTTACGTCCTGCGTGCCGGTCGGCTGGGGCCGGGCCAGGCACGCGCACTGGAGACCCTCGGGCCGCGTTTCCTGATCCCATATGCGGCCGACGCCCTGGACCTGGATACCGTCTTCGGCCGCCCTGCCCCGAAGATCCTGGAGATCGGCTTCGGCATGGGCGAGACCACCGCGCGCATTGCCGCCGAGCATCCGGAGAACGACTATCTCGGCATAGAGGTACACCCCCCGGGGGTGGGC
>JAEHDO010000523.1 GCA_016880375.1 Betaproteobacteria bacterium
ACCGGCGCATCGGCAGGAACGAACTGGACACGATCCAGACCCTGCTCGCCATCGTCGATGCCCAGCGCGAGTACGCCAGCGCCGATGCCGACCGCAACGGCTTTCACGACTATGCGCGGCGCTTCCGCTCCAGCCCGGGCAAGAAGGACGGCTTGTTCTGGCCGGCGGTGGCCGGCGAACCGAACAGCCCGATGGGTCCGCTGATCGCCGCGGCGGCGCGCGAGGGTTATGGCCAGGGCAAGGCGGACAGCGGCAAGCCGGCCGCCTACCACGGCTATCGCTACCGCATCCTCACCGCGCAGGGCAAGCACGCTCCGGGCGGCGCCTACAGCTATCTGGTCAAGGACCGCCTGATCGGCGGCTTTGCCGTGGTCGCCTATCCCGTCCAGCATGGTTCGTCCGGCGTCATGACCTTCCTCGTCAATCACGATGGCGTGGTCTACCAGAAGAACCTCGGCCCCGGCACGGAGGACGCGGCGAGCAAAATGCGCAGCTACGATCCGGATGCGGGCTGGAAGGCGGTTCAATAGCCCGCCGGCATGACGGCGGGCGAGGAATCGCCTCGACGCCTCCCCGGGACAATTTCGGACCCACTCAGCAAGGAGCCATTCATGGCAAAGGATCGCATGCTCATCCTGCACTTCGTCGACGGCAAAAAGCTCTCGTTCGATTTCCCCGAACAGACGGGCATCGCCGCAGGCAAGCAGATCAAATTCGAGGACTTCCTCAAGGGCAATCACCTGATCGTCGAAGTCGAAGGCAGCCTGCTCATTTTCCCTGTCCACAACATCAAGTACATGCAGCTCACGCTGCCCGGCAAGGGGGTCGACGCCTCCGTCAGGCTGCCGCCGCATACCATCCGCGGTGCCGTCATCTGCTGACCGGTTCTTTTAGCGCCGCCTCGCCCTCCGCATGCCCGGATCCCGGCCTTGCGGTCGCAACCCCTTCCTCGTGTTTTGTATCGGAGTACCCCTGAATGAGACCCCCCCTCGATAAACTCTTCCTGCTGGCTTTGCTCGCGGCGGCCGCTCTGCCCGTCGCCGCGCAGCCCTATGTGTTCCCGTCAAAGGGCCAATCGGCAGAGCAGCAGAAGAAGGACGAGCAGTATTGCTACAACTGGGCCGTCCAGCAGACCGGCTTCAATCCCGCGTACCGGCAGCCGGCACCGTCCGGCACCCCGAGCCCGGAGCCGGGCTCGGGCGCCAAGGGCGCCCTCGTCGGCGGCGCCCTCGGCGCCATCGTCGGCGATTCGAGCAGATCGGCGGCAACCGGCGCGGTCATCGGCGGCATCGGCAACAGGATGTACAGCCGGCACAAGCAATCGCAAGCCCAGAGCCAGCAGCAGGCGGCGGACGCCAGCGCGCAGCAGAGCTTCAACCGCGCGCGCGCCACCTGCCTGACCGGCCTCGGCTACACGGTCAATTGAGCGTCACGCGCCTTCCGGAACTGGAGACAAGATGAAATCCCTAGCACGTTTTGCAATCCTCCTGGCCGGGCTGCCCATGGCCGGCGCCCAGGCCTCCGACTTCGACGGCTCCAAGCGCCTGATCTGCGCGCCGGTGATCGCCATGGACTGCCAATCCGACGGCAAGTGCAGCCGTGAGCTGCCGGCCGAAATCGGCGCGCCGGCATTCATGCGCATCGATGTCGCCAGGAAGGTCGTCGTCGGCCCGAAACGCACGACGCCGATCGCCCATTCGGAAATATCCGACAAGCAGCTCATTGTGCAGGGGGTCGAATTGGGCTTTGCCTGGTCGATCGTGGTCGATGCGACCGACGGCGCGATGACGGCGAGCATGGTCGACAGCGGCGGCGCGTATGTCCTGTCCGGCTCATGCACGCCGCTGTGATCTTTCAGTAGACACGCCGGAACGATGGCCGGGGTGCCGGGGCAGTGACAGTCACTGCCCCGGCACCCCGGCCATTCCCTGTGTTTTCGTGCAGGCGTGCGCTTCGATCGATATCAATCGCCCACTGCGATCGAGACGCTCATCAGGCCGATGACGTCGCCGGGCTCCAGCCCGTCCTTCTCGAAATTGACGATGTCCAGCTCCCCCTTCGGCTTGCCGTGGCAACCCATGCAGGGCGGCATCAGGCGGATCGGTTCCATGTGGCGGTAGACTTCCTGCTTGCCCCACTTCTCGGTCTTCATGATCGGCGCGTTCTCGCTGTGGCCGGCCTTGACGTAATGCACCAGCGCGGCGCGCTCGGTGTCGTCCGGCACATTCACCGGGTTGCGGTAGGCGCGGCCGGGCTGCTTGATGACGATGCCGGTCTTGGCAGTGAACACCCCGCCCATCTCGCGCTCCCATTTTGCCGGCAGGAAGTTCTTCCAGCCGACGCCCTTGAAGTTGAGACGGTCCTGGTTGTTCTCGATGACCTGGCGGCCGGCCCAGATGAGCTTCTCGTAGAGGCGCTTCTGGGTCGGCGTCGCGTCGAGCATGTCGGGCTCGAGCGCGGCGCGCCATTGCGTCTCGAACACCTCCCCGGAAAACCCCTTGTCGCCCAGGCTGGGATCGACGAATTTCCCGGCGTAGGCGAAGATGATCAGGCGCGCGGCGATCACCGCCTTGGCCAGCCGCTCCGCCGTTGACTTGGCCTCGGCGCGGGGCACCTTCTCCAGAAAGAACGATTCCGCAAAACCGCCCCTGGCACGCGCGCCGATCTCTTCAGCGGCAACCGGCAGCGTCGTCAGCAACAAAGCGGCAAGCGCCGCAGCACGTCCGATCATTTTCTTCTCCTCCCTGTGAAAAATCTTTGCCTCAGGCTACAGTCAATCTTTATGCCCCGCAATCCCGCCTACCAGCGCAGGGTCGCGCCGATGAGGAGGGCGCGATCCGCAGCCGCACTCCCGTGTCCATGCTTCAGGCCGGCGTCGAAATCGAGCGCCGGCGTCGGCGAATAAATGAGCCCGAGAATGCGATAGCGCAGCGAGCCGCTCCGGCTTCTGTCCGGATCGCTGTCGGCGCTGAGGTCGGCGACGAGCTTCAGATGCTCGCTGGCCCTGTAGGTGAGCGCCCCGGAGAGATGCCACAGCGATGTGCGCTGATCCAGCGCATTGTTGTTGCAGCGGTAGCCGAAGTGCGAATGGAAGGCCAGCGGCCCCGGCTCGTAGCTGAATATCAGCAGGGCGCCCCAGGTGACGCGCCCCGTACCGAAGCCGCGGTCCTTGTCGCCGGTCGGCAGGGTGATTCCGCTCTTGAGGCCGAGGCTCAGGGCCTCGCGCTCGAAGAAGCGCCCTTTGATGTCCGCGGAGGCGTCGAGCGCCCCCTCGCTGGCGTGGCGGCCGGCGGCGTCATGCGTGTGCTGGCGGAGGTGCGGCACGCCGAGCTGCAGGTCGACATTGTCGCGGACGCCATAGCTCAGGACGGCAGTCGTCACCTGCTCGCGCACGCTGACGCCCTGCGGCCGGTCGCGAACGCTGTCGACCAT
>JAEHDO010000101.1 GCA_016880375.1 Betaproteobacteria bacterium
CGATCTCGCCGTGGCGCTCGTCGAGGCAAGCCTCCAGGGCGATAGCCGCCGTCACCGCCGCGTCGCGCGGCGACTGCCCGGGCGCGGCCTGGCGCCAGTCGGGGCTGGGCACGCTGTCGCAGGCGCGTAGCAGCGGCGCGTAGGCGTCGCGGAAGAGGGCGACGTCGGTCACCGCCAGCGCGCCGAGGGTCTCGCCGTGGTAGCTGCCGGCGAGGCTGAGGAAGCGGTTCTTGCCGGGATGGCCGCTGTTGCGCCAAAAGTGGAAGCTCATCTTCAGGGCGATTTCCACGGCCGAGGCGCCGTCGGAGGCGTAGAAGCAGCGGCCGAGCGCGTGGCCGGTGAGCGCGGAGAGCTTCTCGGAGAGCGCCACCACCGGCTCGTGGGTAAAGCCGGCCAGCATGACGTGGTCGAGCGTGTCGAGCTGTTCGCGCAGCGCAGCGACGATGCGCGGATTGGCGTGGCCGAAAAGGTTCACCCACCACGAGCTGATGGCATCCAGGAAGCGGCGGCCGTCGAAATCCTCCAGCCAGACGCCCTCCGCGCGGCGGATCGGCACCAGCGGCAGGGTCTCGTGCACCTTCATCTGGGTGCACGGATGCCAGACGGCGTCGAGGCTGCGGCGGAGGAGGGTATCGTTGTTCATGATCTTTGGGCAAGCCGAATCGCGATTTTACGTGACGGCGGGCAGCGCTGTGCGATTGCAACGACAATTCCGCCGCCCGACTCCTGTAAACTGTCGGCTTGCGCGGGGCGCGGGAGAGCGTCGCCGCCAACATCGAAAGGAACCAGTATGGCTTTCAGGAAAATCGGCGTCGTCGGCGCCGGCACGATGGGCAACGGCATCGCCCAGGCATTCGCCCAGGCGGGCTTCGACGTGGTCATGAGCGACGTGGCGCAGGCCGCGCTCGACCGTGCCATTGCCGCCATTTCCGGCAGCTACGACCGCCTCATCAAGAAGGAGAAGATGACGGCCGAGCAGAAGGCTGCGGCGCTGGGACGCATCAAGACCGCCACCGACCTGGCTGCGCTGAAGGACAGCGACCTCATCATCGAAGCCGCCACCGAAAACCTCGACCTCAAGCTGAAGATATTCAGGCAGCTCGACGAGTTGGCCAGGGCCGACGCCGTCATTGCCAGCAATACCTCGTCGATTTCGATCACGAAACTCGCCGCGTCGACGAAGCGCGCCGACAAGGTGATCGGCATGCACTTCTTCAACCCGGTGCCGCTGATGGCGCTGGTGGAACTCATTCGCGGCCTGCAGACTTCGGACGCCACCTACGCCGCGGTCGAGGAAGTCTCCAGGGCCGTCGGCAAGACGCCGGTGCAGGTGCGCAACAGCCCGGGCTTCGTCGTGAACCGCATGCTCTGCCCGATGATCAACGAGGCGATTTTCGCGCTCGGTGAGGGGCTGGCCACCGCCGCCCAGATCGACGAGGCGATGAAGCTCGGCGCCAACCACCCGATCGGCCCGCTCGCCCTGTGCGACATGATCGGTCTCGACGTGCAGCTGGCGGTGATGAACGTGCTCTTCGACGGCTTCAAGGATCCGAAGTACCGTCCCGCGCCGCTGCTGGTCGAGATGGTCGAGGCGGGCTACCTCGGGCGCAAGACGGGGAAGGGCTTCTTTACCTACTCTTAACGCCCCTTACACCAGCCCTCGCCCCGGCCGGGAGGGGGCGCCTTCAAAATGACCCGCCTCATCCTCGCCCCCATGGAGGGCCTGGCCGACGACATCCTGCGCGGCGTGCTGACGCGCGCCGGCCGCTATGACTGGTGCGTGACCGAATTCGTGCGCGTCACCGGCACGCAGCTGCCGCGTCGCAGCTTCACCCGCGTCAGCCCCGAGCTGCTAAACGGCGCGCGCACTGCCGCCGGCACGCCGGTGCGGGTGCAGCTGATGGGCTCGGATCCGCAGTGTCTTGCGGAGAACGCGGCGCGACTGGCCGGGCTCATGCCTGCCGGCATCGACCTCAACTTCGGCTGCCCGGCGCCGCTGGTAAACCGCCACCGCGGCGGCGCCGCCCTGCTCGACGAGCCGGAGTTGCTCCATCGCATCGTTGCCGCCGTGCGCCGCGCCGTGCCGCAGTTGTTGCCCGTCACCGCCAAGATGCGCCTCGGCATCGAGGACACGGCGCGCGCCCTCGATTGCGCGCGGGCGCTGGAAGCCGGCGGCGCGCAGGAACTGGTCGTGCACGCCCGCACCCGGAGCGACGGCTACCGGCCGCAGGTGCGCTGGGAGTGTGTGGCGCGCATCCGCGAGGCGGTGGCGCTGCCGGTGATCGCCAACGGCGAGGTGTGGAGCGTCGCCGGCTGGCATGCCATCCGCGCCGCGTCCGGCTGCGACGACGTGATGCTGGGCCGCGGCGCGGTAGCCGATCCCCTGCTCGTGGAGCGCATTCGCGGGGCGCGCGCCGAGGCGCCCGATGCGGCGGACTGGCGGGAACTGCGGTCGCTCATCGCCGATTTCTGGGCGCAGGTGCTGCTCAAGCTGGAGCCGCGTCATGCACCGGGTCGCCTCAAGCAGTGGCTCGGTTTGTTGCGGCGGAACTACGCCGGCGCGGAGGCGCTCTATTGCCGCGTGCGTGAGCTGAACAGCGTTGGGGCGATCGATGCCGCTTTAATGGCCGAGCGACAGGGACCGTGATGCGGCTGGCGACGGCGGCCTCCTGCGCATCGAGGGGCGCTCGGGCCTTATGCCATTTTCTGTTGCCGGATGAAGGGGGTTCGGGTATGATGTGCGCCTTCATTCTCCAGTCGAATGAATTCCATGGGGTGCAGTGCTCTATCAAACCGGGGCGGCACCTTTTTTCAACTGCGTTTGAGAGAAAACCCAAATGGCATTTACCACCGCCGACAAGGCCAAAGTCGTGGCCGATTTCCAGCGTGCGCAAGGCGACACCGGCTCGCCCGAAGTGCAGATCGCGCTGCTGACCAACCGCATCAACGACCTCACCGGTCACTTCAAGGAACACGTCAAGGATCACCATTCGCGCCGCGGCTTGCTGCGCATGGTGAGCCAGCGCCGCAAGCTGCTCGATTACCTCAAGCGCACGAATGCCGACAGCTATCGCGCGCTGATCGAGCGCCTCGGCCTGCGCAAGTAACGCCGCGAATTGCATGTGCCCCGCTCTGTAGCGGATACGCCGGCGACGCCCAGGACGGGCGCGCCGGCTTTGTCGTTTCTGGGGCGGTTGTGTCCGCCCACTGCTGATTGAAAGGATAATCCCTTGCTTACTGCTACCAAGAAAAGCTTTTCCTACGGTGCGCACACCGTCACGCTGGAAACCGGCGAAATCGCCCGCCAGGCCCACGGCGCCGTCCTGGTCAACATGGACGAGACCGTGGTGCTCGCCACCGTGGTCGCCGCCAAGGAACCCAAGCCCGGTCAGGACTTCTTCCCGCTGACCGTCGATTACATGGAGAAGGTCTACGCCGCCGGCCGCATTCCCGGCGGCTTCTTCAAGCGCGAAGGCCGTCCCTCCGAGAAGGAAATCCTCACCTGCCGCCTGATCGACCGCCCGATCCGCCCGCTTTTCCCGGATGGCCTCTACAACGACGTGCAGGTGATCGTCACCGTGCTGTCGAGCAACCCCGAGATCGATCCCGACATCCCGGCCATGATCGGCGTCTCGGCCGCCCTGTCGATTTCCGGCATTCCCTTCAACGGCCCGATCGGCGCCGCCCGCGTCGGCTACATCAACGGCCAGTACGTGCTGTGCCCGACATTCTCCGAACTCAAGGACAGCCAGCTCAACCTGGTCGTAGCCGGCACCGAATCCGCCGTGCTGATGGTCGAATCCGAGGCGCAGGAACTCCCGGAAGACGTCATGCTCGGCGCCGTGGTCTTCGGCCACGAGCAGATGCGGGCGGCCATCAACGCCATCAACGAGCTGGTTGAAGTCGCCGGCAAGCCCGAGTGGGACTGGCAGCCGCCTGCGAAGGACGAGGCGCTGATCGCCAAGGTCGCCGAGTTGGCCGAAGCCGAACTGCGCGATGCCTACAGGCTCACGCAGAAGCAGCTGCGCATGCAGAAGGTCGGCGAATTGCGCAAGCGCGTCATCGAAGCCGTCTCCCAGGCTGCGGCGAGCCCGCTGAGCCCGAACGAGATCAACCACGTCAAGAACATCTTCTTCGACATGGAAGCGAAGATCGTGCGCAACCAGATTCTCGACGGCGAGCCGCGCATCGACGGCCGCGACACGCGCACCGTGCGCCCGATCGCGATCCGCCACGGCGTGCTGCCGCGTACCCACGGCTCCTCGCTGTTCACCCGCGGCGAAACGCAGGCGCTGGTGGTGGCCACGCTGGGCACCGGCCGCGACGAGCAGATCATCGACGCGCTGCAGGGCGAGTCGAGGGACCGCTTCATGCTTCACTACAACATGCCGCCCTTCGCCACCGGCGAGGCGGGACGCGTCGGCACGCCGAAGCGCCGCGAAATCGGCCACGGCCGCCTGGCCAAGCGCGCCCTGCTGGCGGTGCTGCCGTCCCCCGAGGAGTTCAGCTACTCGATGCGCGTCGTCTCCGAAATCACCGAGTCGAACGGCTCCAGTTCCATGGCTTCCGTCTGCGGCGGCTCGCTGGCGCTGATGGATGCCGGCGTGCCGCTCAAGGCGCACGTCGCCGGCATCGCCATGGGCCTGATCAAGGAAGGCAACCGCTTCGCCGTGCTGACCGACATCCTCGGCGACGAGGACCATCTCGGCGACATGGACTTCAAGGTGGCCGGCACCGACAACGGCATCACCGCCCTGCAGATGGACATCAAGATCCAGGGCATCACCAAGGAGATCATGCACGTCGCCCTGACGCAGGCCAACGAGGCCCGCATGCA
>JAEHDO010000524.1 GCA_016880375.1 Betaproteobacteria bacterium
AGATCGACGGCGGCGTCGGCCCGGCGAACATCCGCGAAGTGGCGCAGGCCGGCGTCGACACCTTCGTTGCCGGCTCGGCCGTCTTCGGCGCCGGCAAGGACGGCGACCCGCAGCGCTACAACACCATCATCGCCGCCCTGCGCGCGGAACTGGCGAAGGTCTGATGCGGGTCAAAGCCGTCCTCATCGACCTCGACGGCACGCTGCTCGACACCGTTCCCGACCTCGCCGACGCGGCCAATGCCATGCTCGCCGAGCTGGGGCGGCTGACTTTGCCGGTCGATGCCATCCGCGATTTCGTCGGCAAGGGCATTCCCAATCTGGTCGGGCGCTGCCTCGGCTATCCGGGCGAATCGGCCGCGCCGGATGCGCAGGCGGCCCTGGCGGTGTTCTGGCGCCATTACGCCGCCGTCAACGGCCGCCGCACCCGCATCTATCCCGGCGTGATCGAGGGCCTGCAGGCCTTGCGCCGCGCCGGGCTGAAGACCGCCTGCGTCACCAACAAGGCTGCTGCCTTCACTACGCCCTTGCTGGAAGCTACCGGGCTGGCGGCACTGCTCGACATGACGGTGAGCGGCGACACCCTGGCGGAAAAGAAGCCGCATCCGCTGCCCTTCCTGCACATCTGCGCCGCCTTCGGTATCGCGCCCGCCGAGGCGCTGGTCGTCGGCGACTCGCGCAACGACGTCGCCGGCGCGCGGGCGGCGGGCTGCCCGGTGTTCTGCGTGCCTTACGGCTACAGTGAGGGCGAGGACGTGCGCGATCTCGGCGCCGATGCTATAGTTGGCACCCTCGAAGAGGCGGCCAGCCGCCTCGCGAATTTTCCCTCTCCCCCGCGGGGAGAGGGCTAGGGTGAGGGGCGACGGCCGCTCACCCTCACCCCGACCCTCTCCCTCGAGGGAGAGGGAGCGAAAGGACATCGTGCTCCACCTGAACTTGAAACGCGTGAGGAAATTCGCCGTTGGCGGGGAGGCCTGGCCCTGGCGTCGCTTGCCTGACTGATCGTCGCAAGCGGCGGGCGTGTTGTTTGCGCCCGCGTATCTCAAGTTTCAAGTAGTGGAGTCATGATGACCGAAGCCGAATTCAACCAGCTGGCAGCCCAGGGCTACAACCGCATTCCGGTGACCCTGGAAACCTTCGCCGACCTCGACACCCCGCTCTCGATCTACCTCAAGCTGGCCAAAGGTAACAGTGGCGCCTGGACCTACCTGCTCGAATCCGTGCAGGGCGGCGAACGCTTCGGCCGCTATTCCTTCATCGGCCTGTCCGCGCCCACCCGCATCGCCGCCTACGGCCGCAACGTCATGGTGCTCACCGGCAACCGCATCGCCGAGCGGCGCGACGACTGCGACCCGCTGGCCTTCGTCGGCGAGTTCATGGCGCGCTTCCGGCTGGCGCCGCGCGCCGGCCTGCCGCGTTTCTGCGGCGGCCTCGTCGGCTGCTTCGGCTACGACACGGTGCGCTACATCGAGCCGAAGCTGGCGCAGGCCAGCAAGCCCGACGAGCTCGGCACGCCCGACGTCCTCCTGCTCCTGTCGGAAGAGATCGCCGTCGTCGACAA
>JAEHDO010000525.1 GCA_016880375.1 Betaproteobacteria bacterium
CCGGCCACCGGGAAACACCACTCCCTGGCCTTGACTGAAAACTCCTCCGCGGCGAAGACGTTCCACACCACATACGGACGGTCCAGGGCGGCGTACTGGCGGAAGCTGCCATTCTCGGGCAAGGCCAGTTCGCTGCTGGCGAAATGGCGGATCTGCGCGGCCGCGGCCAGTTTCGCGCGCAGCTCGGGCGCGGTGGCCGGATCGGCCTGCACCGCGCTGAGGGGCCTGGCCAAACGCCATAGCTCGAACTGGCCGCCGACGGCCTGCAGGTAATAGGCCGGCGAAGCGCAGCCGCTCAGGACCAGCGCGATGGCCGCGAGCAGCGGCAGCAGGAGCGGGATTCTAGGCGGCATCATGGCGAAAGCGTCCGTGCCGCAGGAAGCGGGCCGCCTCGTCGGCGACGCGGCGGGAGGCGAGCATTTCCGAGTGGCTCATCGGCAGAACGAGACGGTCCGTGGCGCCGGCAACGCGCGTTTCCTCCACGGTGACCACGCCATCGTTGGGCCGCGCCAGGCCGGGGGCGATGAAGCGTCCGATGCCGATGCGGCCGGAACCGGCGATCACGCCCAGTTCGCGCGGGCCGGTCCAGGCGGCGGGACGATCGGCCATCCACTCGCGCAGGCTGCGGCCGAGCAGGGCATGGCCGAGGCGGTGAGTCCCAAGCCGTGCCGCGGCATGGCTGCCGCCGAACGGGCTGCCGATCATGACCATGCGCCCGGGCCGGCGGTCCGGGTGATCGATCTGGCTCCTCAAGGCCACCAGGCCGCCCAGGCTGTGGCCGACGAAATGCAGCGTGCGGGCATCTAGCGATTGGGCGAATCGCGCCAGCCGCGCCGCATTGGCGGAAAGCGTTTCGCGGGTCGAGGGATAGCTGAAGCGCACTACGCGAAAGCCGGACGCATGCAGCCAATGCCCGAGCAGGCTGCACACCCAGCCGCCCAGCCAGAGGCCATGGACGAGGACGACCACTTCCGCTTCGGGCCCCGGTTCGGCAGCACGTTTATCCGCGATCCGGTTCATTCCGTTCGGCATTCGGCCTGCTGTCCGTTCATTCGGGCGGCGGCTTGCGTGGGCGTGAGGATCTGCAGGCCGAGGCGGCCGGCCTTCCGTGCCAGGGCGAGCAAGGCCTTGTCCTTGGTGACGAGGAGATCGGCCTTTGCAGCCTGCGCCAGTTCGAGGAACTTCTGGTCGTCCGGATCGCGGCACTGCGGCAGCGCCGGCAGGGCCGCGCCGACGGGCTCGCAGGGCTGCGCCAGGGCGGCGTATGCGTCGAGGATGCGGCGGGCTTCATGCTCGGGGATTTTGAACTGCGGGTAGCTCAGCACGTGAGCCAGCTCGTCGCGGCAGGCGGCGTTGCCGACGCAGGCCGCCTTGCCCGTCTGCAGGGCTCGGCGGATCGGCGCCACGGCCGGATCGTCGAAATGCAGCAGGTCGAGGACCACGTTGGTGTCGAGCACGATGCGCAGCATCAGAGGCTCAGCTCGGCGCAGGCATGCTCGGCGAGGGCGAGACAGGCGGTGAGCCCGGGCGATTCGATGCCGAACAGGTTGATCAGGCCGGGCACGCCGTGGATTGCCGGCGATTGCACGAGGAAGTCCGCCGCCGGTGCGCCCGGCCCGGCGAGCTTCGGCCGGATGCCCGCATAAGCCGGCTGCAGGGCGCCGTCGGCAAGCTGCGGCCAGAACTTGCGCACCTCGGCGTAGAAAGCATCGGCGCGGCGCGGATCGACCGTGTAGTCAATGGCATCCACCCATTCCACGTCCGGGCCGAAGCGCGCCTGGCCGCCCAGGTCCAGCGTCAGATGCACGCCCAGGCCGCCCGGCTCGGGCAGGGGATAGACAAGACGCGAGAAGGGTGCGCGGCCGGCCAGCGCATAGTAGTTGCCGCGGGCGAAGCGCAGCGCCGGCACATGCCGCGGATCGAGGCCGGCGAGCGAGGCGGCGACCTTCG
>JAEHDO010000102.1 GCA_016880375.1 Betaproteobacteria bacterium
CCGCCAGCCAGGCGGCGGAATCCTCCGGCACGGCGGCGCACTCGGCCTTGTCGCCGGTCGAGGTGGTCTTGGCGAAGCGGGCGATGGCGAGGATGTGGCCGGCCTCCTCGCGCGAGAGGAAGCGCCCTTCCTGCCGGGCGCGTTCGAGGTGGTAATGGCAGACGTAGTTGGCGCGGCCCTTGAGCAGCGCCACCGTCGCCGGCGCCCTGAGCGCGTCGCGCACCGTCGGCAGGTCGCGCTGGAAAAGCTGGTCCTGCAGGGTCTTGGTGCCGGTGGAAATGATCACCTTGCCGCCGGCCATGAGCGCCGGCACCAGGTAGGCGAAGGTCTTGCCGGTGCCGGTGCCGGCCTCGGCCACCAGCACGCCGTGCTTATGGATGGCGGCGGCGATGCGCTCGGCCATCTCGATCTGCTGGGGGCGGACGCGATAGCCGGGGATGGTGCGGGCGAGCCCGCCCTCGGCGGCAAAAAACTGAGCTATCTCGGGCATTTACGGCTTGATATCCTTGCCCGAATACTATCATGCCGCCCTCTGCGGCAAGCAGGACTTGCCCCGGTTCGCCCGTCCGGCTGAGCCGAATCCTCAAAGTCGGCCCGTTCTGGCCAACTGGCATTGAAAGGCGCACTATCGCTCTGCCTGGGCGCAACAAGTAATTGCGGCAGTGCCCAACCTGTTGAAAGGAGATTGGCATGAAGCAGTTTGCTCTGATCGGCTCCCTGTCGATCTGTTTGCTGGCCACTGGTGCGCATGCGCAGGACGCTGCATTGACCTTGCGTGACCTGGATGCGCAAAACCCGAAAAAACTGACGCTCGAGGAATTGCGGCAATTGCTGCCGGGCGCAAAAGTCAGCCGGCTGACCGCCGGCGGCTGGCAGCATTACTGGACCAACGAACCCGGCGGCAGCTTTGTCGTCTCGGCATCGAATCAGACTCCAGGCGCAATGAGGCATACAGGGGGTTCCAGTGCGCAAGGCAAGTGGCACATCTCCGATGACGGACGATACTGTGTCCTGATTGAATGGAAGCGCAATCCCACAGAGGAATGGTGCCGCTACATCCTGCAAACGACCGAAGGCTATTACGCCACCAAATCGGATCAGACGAAAACCGAGAAAGTCTACAAGCTGGATATCAAGAAATAGCCTTCAGGGCAATTCCTCGACCTTCAGCTGCACGCGCCGCCCCGTGCTGCCGCCGCGCGTGGAATGGCGCATCAGGCCGGACTGCTCGGACGAGCGCTCCTCGACCGAGCCGCCGAGGTCGATCCATTCGCCCAGGCGCCCGGACACCGTCGTCGTCAGGCGCTGCACGTTGGCGCTGCCCGGGCCGTAGCGCCCCGGCGTGTCGTGCGTCGGGCTGATGGTCAGGGTGACGTTGTCGCCGGCGAGCTGCGGCTCGGCGCTGAAGCCGGTGCCGAGGTCGCGGTACACCACCGTGTCGGAGACGACGGCGCCGCCCGGCGACATCACCACCTGGCGCAGCGGCACCGGCACCGACGTGCCGACGTTGATGAAGGCCTTGCCGCCCTCCACCACCTGCACCTGCTGGGAAATGCGCTCCGCACTGCTGCCGCTCGCGTCATAAACCTGGCCGCGCACCACGTCGCCGCCGCGGCGCACCTCCACGCCCGCGCCGCCGACCACCGTGCGGCGGCTCTCGACGCGCACGTCGCCCGAGCTCACCCGCCCCGACACCTCCGCGCCGCGCGCCGTCGCCGTGCTGTCGGCATCCTGCCGCACCGAGATCACCAGCCGCCGCGGCGGCCGGTCGATGGCGGCCAGCAGATCCTTGATCTGGCGCCGGTTGGCCTCCGAGGCGCGGATGAAGATCTGGTTGTTCATGCCGGAGAGCGTGCCGCCCGGCTCGACAAAGGGCCGCAATTGCGGCAGCACCTGGTCCGCCGTGCGGCTCTTCAGGTTGATGATCTCCAGCTGCTGCTGGGCGTGGGCCACGCCGAGCGCCAGCAGGCAGGTCAGTACCAGGATGAGCTTGTGCATGAATCCTCCTGTGGATGGAATGCCAGCGCTGGGCCGATCAGACCCGCTTCACGGCAATCTTGTACACGAAGTTGCGCTCGCGCCTGCCGACGGCCACCACCACTACAGTCACCGTCCTGTCCTCGACCTGATAGACAAGCCGATAGCCAGCGCTCTTCAACTTGATCTTGTAGCAATCCGGCATGCCCGACAGACGGGCCGACTCGACGCGTGGACGCTCAAGGCGCTCGGCCAGTTTCTTCTTGAACTGCTCCCGGATCGGCGGATCGAGCTTCTTCCATTCCTTCAGCGCCGATTCGCGGAAGGCCAGGCTATAGGTCATCGAGCACGACCTTGATCTTGCGATCCTTCTGGCGCTCGCGCACCAGCGCTGCCAGCTCGACATCCTCCAGCTTGTCCATCAGCAGCTCGAACGACGCCGCCGGCACCAGGTAAGCGGCCGGCTTGTTGTGGTTGAGGATGGCGACGGGAAAGCCCTCTGCCTGCTCGATCACGGCGGTAGGGTTCTTCTTCAGGTCGGTGACACTGACCGAGGCATCTGCATAGACTTTTTCCATGTACTTTAATCAGGGCTTAATAATGGTCTTAAAATAGCCCAATTCGCCGTCCTGCGCAAGCTGACTTTTCCCCACGGCGGGATTCAATTCAACTCACGCCCGGTCGAGCGGGCTCGTCACCCCGCGGCCGCCGCGGTTCAATACGTGGGTGTAGATCATCGTCGTCGATACGTCTGCGTGGCCGAGCAGTTCCTGCACCGTGCGGATGTCGTAGCCGCCTTCCAGCAGGTGCGTGGCGAAGGAATGGCGCAGCGTGTGAGGCGACACAGGCTTGACGATGCCCGCCTTCTGCGCCGCCGCCTTCACTGCCCGCTGCACGCGCTTCTCGTCCAGGTGATGGCGACGCACCTCGCCCGAGCGCGGATCCGTCGAGAACCCGGCGGCGGGAAAGACATACTGCCAGCCGAAGGCGCGCGCCGCATTCGGGTACTTCACCGCCAATGCGTCCGGCAGCCAGACCTCACCCTTGCCGCGCCCCAGGTCCGCCTCATGCACCATCTTGCCCCTGGCGATCTGCGCGCGCAGCGGCGCGACCAGCTGCTGCGGCACCATGGTGACGCGATCCTTGCCGCCCTTGCCGTCGCGCACCACGATTTCGCAGCGTGCCAGGTCCACATCCTTCACCCTCAGGCGCAAGCCCTCCAGCAGGCGCAACCCGCTGCCGTAGAGCAGGCTCGTGACCAGATGCAGCTCGGCATCCCCGATCTTCGAGAGCAGCGCCATCGTCTCCTCCCGCGTCAAGACAGTCGGCAGGCGCACAGGCTTCTTCGCCCGCGTGATCTCGTCGAGCCAGGGCAGCTCGATTCCCAGCACCTCGCCATAGAGAAACAACAAGGCCGCGAGCGCCTGGCTTTGCGTGGACGCGGCCACGTTGCGCTCCACCGCCAGGCTGGTGAGAAACGCCTCCACCTCCGCCTTGCCCATCTCGCTCGGGTGGCGCTTGCCATGGAAGAAAATGTAGCGTTTAATCCAACTGACATATGCCGTCTCGGTGCGTAGGCTGTAGTGCTTCAGCCGCAGCCGATCGCGCACCTGCTCCAGCAGTTTGGGTGCCTCAGCGGATGAGTTACCGTTTTCATGGCTTTTTGTTTTATTGGACATACTTATTGTATTTACTGACTGTTAGTTATTAATTAACAGGATGATACAGCAAATATCAGTTTTACCGG
>JAEHDO010000526.1 GCA_016880375.1 Betaproteobacteria bacterium
GGCGCTGCTGAAAATCGCCGCCGGCCTCGGCCTCATCCCGGAGGCGCTCGCCGAGCGCGTGCGCGAGGCCTACCGCCGCTACCGCCGGCTGCAGCACAGCCTGCGCCTGAACGACGCACAGTACGCGCGCGTCGGGCGCGACACCCTGGCGCAGGAGATCGCCGGCGTGCAGGAACTGTGGCGGGCGGTATTCGGAACCGAGTGAACGCTCATGGCGATTTTGGATTAATATATTTATGTAGATCGCTTGATGTCGCTTATGAACCCCTTACTTTCAGAGAACGAGGGCTGCTTATGAATCCAACCCATCTTCGGTCCGGTGCCCTCCTGGCTTCGCTCCTGCTTGCCCTGCCCGCCGGCCTGCAGGCACAACAGGCGCCCGCTGCCGCAGCGCCCGGGCAGGCATCCGCCGGACAGGCCGCCAAAACCTTTTCGCAGCAGGAACTCGACCAGCTCCTGGCGCCGATCGCGCTGTATCCCGATCCCCTGATCGCGCAGATACTGATGGCCTCGACCTATCCGCTGGAAGTGGTGCAGGCGGCGCGCTGGGTCAAGGACAATCCCAAGATCACCGGCAAGGCGCTCGAGGATGCCATGGCCACGCAACCCTGGGACCCGGCAGTCAAGGCGCTGACCACGGTGCCGCAGGTGCTGAACCAGATGAACGACAAGCTCGACTGGACGCAGAAGCTGGGGGATGCCTTCCTGGCGCAGCAGAAGGACGTGCTGGCCACCGTGCAGGCCCTGCGCGCCAAGGCGGACGCCGCCGGCAACCTCAAATCCACGGAGCAGCAGGTCGTGAAGAAGGAGCAGCAGGGCAGCCAGACGACCTACATCATCGAATCCCCCAAGCCAGATGTGGTCTATGTGCCGACCTACAATCCGAGCGTGGTCTATGGCCCGTGGTGGTATCCCGCCGCGCCGCCCTACTACGTCTATCCCCCGTCCTACGTCTATCCGCCCGGCGTCGCCTTCGTCACCGGCGCGCTGATCGGCGCGGCCATCTGGGGCAACTGCAACTGGGGCGGCGGTAATGTTGACGTCAACGTCAGCCGATACAACAACTTCAATCGCACCAACATCAACAATGGCAACTGGAACCACAATGTCAATCACCGGCAGGGTGTTGCCTACCGCGACCAGAAAGTCGCCCAGCAATACAATCGCGGCGGCAATGCCCAGGCCACCCAGTCGCGGGATGCCTTCCGGGGCCGCGCCGAATCAGGCCGCGCCGAGATGGGCAGCATGGATCGCGGCCAACTTAACGACCGCGCCGGCGCGGCGAACCGGGGCATGTCCGGGGCAGGCGGCAGTGCGCAGAACCGCATGGCCGGCGGCGATCGTGGCGGCGGCGGTTTCTCCGGCATGGGGAATGGGGCAGCCACGCATCAGGCCAGCCAGCGCGGCGGCGCCAGCCGCTCCTCAATGGGCGGCGGCGGGGGCGGCGGTGCGCGGGCAGGTGGCGGTGGCGGGGGCAGTCGCGGTGGCGGTGGCGGCGGTCGCGGTGGCGGCGGACGTCGCTGAACCGGCTGCACACCAACTTCTGCGGAGAATACGATGACACTCAAACACAGCATTCAGACGATCGCCGTTGCCCTGACGCTTGCCGCGCTCCTGCCGGCACACGCCGCGGAGAAGGCGCCAACGCCCCCGAAAACCGTCCAGAAAACCTATGCCGCGCCGGAGGAAGCCGCCAAGGCGCTGGCCGATGCCATACGCGCCGACGACATGAAAGCGCTGCTGGCGGTGGTCGGCCCCGACGCACGCACTTGGCTGTCGTCGGGCGATGAGGTTGCCGATCGCGAGGGCAGAAAGCAGTTCCTCGCCGCCTACGACCGCAA
>JAEHDO010000527.1 GCA_016880375.1 Betaproteobacteria bacterium
AGCGCAACTTCCGCCTCTATTTCATCGGCCAGAGCGCCTCCTTCGTCGGCACCTGGATGCAGCAGATCGCGCTCGCCTGGCTGATCTACCGGCTCACCGGCTCGCCCTTCATGCTCGGCCTGGCCACCTTCGCCGGCAACATCCCGATCCTGTTTCTTGCCCCCTTCGGCGGCGTCTGGTCGGACCGCATCGACCGCCGCCGCGCCATGCTGCTGACGCAGGCGCTGTCGCTGCTCCAGGCCGCCGTCCTGGCGGGACTGACTTTTGCCGGGCTCATCGAGGTGTGGCATCTGCTCGCGGCGGCGGCCTTTCTCGGCATCGTCAATGCCTTCGACACGCCTTTGCGACAGGCCTTCCTGCTGGAAATGGTGGGTTCGCGCGAGCACCTGCCCAATGCCATCGCGCTGAACTCCCTGATGATGAACGCCTCGCGGCTGATCGGGCCGGCGCTGGCCGGCGTGGTGCTGGCCTCGGCCGGCGAAGCCTGGTGCTTCATGATCAACGCCGCCTCCTATCTGGCGATGCTCAGCGCCCTCGCCGCCATGCAGCCGACGGCACTGCCCCCGGCACGCGGCAGCCAGAACTGGCTGGCCGGGCTGAAGGAGGCCCTGCGTTTCGCCTGGGGATTCGCGCCGAGCCGCTATCTGATCGGGTTGGTCGCCCTCGTGAGTTTCGTGGCGACGCCGTACGCTTCGCTAATGCCGGTGTTCGCCCGCGACCTGCTCGGCGGCGATGCGCGCACGCTGGGCCTCCTCGTCGGCGCCTCCGGCGCCGGCGCATTGGCCGGCGTGCTGCACCTGGCCGGCCGGCAGAGCGCCGCCGGCCTGGAGAAACTGATTGCCGCTGCCGCCTTCAGTGCCGGCCTCGGCCTCATCCTGTTCTCGCAATCGGCCACGCTCTGGCTCTCGCTCGCCCTGCTGCCGCTGGTCGGCTTCGGCATCATCACCGTCGCCGCCTCGACCAACACCATCCTGCAACTGGTGGCGCCGGACGCCATGCGCGGCCGCCTGGTCAGCCTGCACATCGCCGCCTTCCTCGGCGTGATGCCGCTCGGCTCGCTCGTCTTCGGCCTGCTGGCCGAGCGCTTCGGCGCCGCCGCCACGGTCGCGGCCGGCGGCCTCGCCTGCCTCATCGGCGCCGCCGGCTTCGCCGGCCGCCTCAAGGCCATGCGCAGCCTGCTGGCGCCGCACTACGCGCGGCGCTGAGCCCTCAACTGCCGATCAGCCTGCGTGCCTCGGCAAGGTACTGCTGGGCCTTCTGTTCGTCGATGGTCAGCTTGGCCAGCTTGGCGGCGGCCGTGGCCGCCTCCAGCAGTTGCTCGGGGGAATCGCCGGCAGACTTCTCCAGCCTGTGCACCACCGGGCCGGACTTGGCGCCGAAAATCCGCTGCGCCAGCGCCCCCAGGCTCTGGCGGGATGCCGCCGCCTGCTGCGGCGCTTCAACCTGCCCGTCGGCCAGCGCGATCAGCCCCTGCTGGACAAGCGCCCCGGCGTGCTCACGCAACTCTTCCGGGGCGCAGCCTACGGGTTTGGTGAACGTGCCGAGCTCGCTTCTGCCATCGATGAGGATGAGCAGATTGCGCTGCTGGCGCGTCAGATGCCTGGCGTGGGCGCGAATCTCCTCCAGCCCGGCGGGCGTCTTGACATACGCGGCTCTGAGATCGGCCATGGCTGGAGGCGGTCAAGCGGAGAGTTCCTTGATGATGCCATATATGAGCCGGATGGTGATCAGCACATAGATCGCGCCAAAGAACAGGATGAAGGAGACGATGATGCGCAGCGTCTCCACCGGTATGGTGGCAAGAAACAGCAGGATCGAATAGCCGGCGGCGAACATCACCACCAGCAGCGTCATGATGTTCCAGCTCTTGCCCACCATGCCGCCGCCGACGTGGGATCTCAGGCTGATCACCTGGAACAGGTTGATCAGCATGATGAAGACGGCGGCAAGTCCGACAATCATGATCAGGTCGACGTTCATGGTTCCCTCCTCGGTAATTTATGCTGACGGCCCGGGCTCAGCGCGCATCCTTCTTGCCGCCGACGGTCAGCGACAGCGCCTCGCGGATCGCCTCGGGCGACTTCATGATGTTCATGAAGCTGTTATCCCCCATCATCGACAGGTCGGGGAAGCTGATGGCGATGCGGAAGCGGGCGTACTGCGCGTACACCTTGTTGTCGGAAACCAGGATGTCGTAGGGCAGATGCGCGGTCGACTTCACGTCCCTGAAATCGATCTCGCTCATGATGTATTTGTCGTCCCTGAACTTGCCGGCCTCGCCCTCGCCTTTC
>JAEHDO010000528.1 GCA_016880375.1 Betaproteobacteria bacterium
AATCGGTCAAGGCGCTCAAGTCGCTCAACTTCAAGATCATCGCCGCCGGCGATTCCTACAACGACACCGCCATGCTGGCCGAGGCCCACGCCGGCATCCTCTACCGCCCGCCGCAGAACGTCATCGATGAGTTCCCGCAATACCCGGTGACGCGCAATTACGACGAATTCGCCGCCGCCTTCCTCGACGCCAGCCGGCGCATCTGATCCTTTCCACGCCTCAGCGCGCGGCGCATAATCCTCTTTCATGCCATTCGGGAGGGATGGGGACATGAACTCCACTGCTCTGTTCCGCTGCCTGTTTGCTGCCGTCTTGTTGTGCTGCCTGGCTGTTCCGGCACACGCCGAATCGCGCACCGAAACCTTCTTTCGCCTCAGTCGGCAACAGGATTGGCACGCCGCACTCAGGGTGATGCGAGAGGAACTGGCCGACCCGGCGCTGAAGACTGACATCTATCTGGCCCAGGTGAGACTTCTCACTCTCAACGCCATGAAAAGTGTCGCTTTCTACCATGACTGGGATGAAACCTTTGACGAGGAAGCCAGGCGTCTGCATGCCGAAGCTTTGAAATACGCCGGAAGCAACGAGTGGCTGAAGGCTCAGGCGAACCAGCAGATGTATCTTTATTACTTTTCGACTAGACGCAGCGGATTGGCCGTCAATCTGATCAAAGAAGGGGTCGAATACTGGAAGAAGGTTAATGATCCCTTCCAGATCATGCTCCACTATGGCGCCCTTGCTTCCGCCTATAACGACATGGGAGAACTTCAGTTAAGCAATCATTACCGCGCAATCGCCCTGTCGGCCAGCAAGGACTATTTCAAGGTGGGAATCAGCCCAACCGATGGAAACCAATGGGTGCAGCGACATACCATACTGTTCAAGGCTATGGAGAGCGCCGCAGAACCGGGCAATCGCGATGAACTTGAGCGGCTATGGGGGTTGATTCGCCCCATCAACGACCGTTACCTGGAACTCAAGTCATTGGGCTACAGGAAAGCTGCGGAGGCATTCGCCATAGGGCGCGAGGCCGCGCGAGCATCGGAACTGCTCGATCAGGCAAGGCAAATCTGGGCATCGGAACGCAACGCCTACCCGGCAGAAGCTCAGCGCCTGATCGGAAATGATCTTCTTGCTGTAGAAGGTTCAGTGCTGGTTTATGCGGGCAAATGGGCCGAAGCGGCTAAGGTGCTGCAATCCGCGCTCGAACAGCGCATGAGTGAGAACATCGTAAAAGCGGATACTGCGCTCTATCGCAATCTTGGATGGGCTCATGAGGAAGTGGGTGATTTTGACAAGGCGATTGCGGCCTATGGCCAGGCCATTGCTCTGATCGAGCCCCTACGACAAAGCTTCAGCTTGGCGGAGCGCGCCGCCTTCTTTCGGGGCGCGGCGCGGCACCCCTACTGGGGGCTGATCCGCTCGCTCATCAAGCGCGGCCGACCGGAGGATTATGTGGAGGCGCTGCGCGCGATGGAACTGGTGCGCGCGCGCCAACTGGGCGAGATCGTCGATCCCAACGCGGCGGAGTTCTCCGTGCGCAACATCGAATCGATGCGGCAGTCACTGCAGCCGGACCAGGCGGTGTTGGCCTACATTCTTACCGAGAATGAGGTGGCGCTGGTGGGGATGACGCGCGAGCGCGTTTTCGCACGGACGATCCTCTACGACGAGCGCGCTTTCGGACGGCAGGCGGTCGCGCTTGCGCGCCGGCTGGCACAGCCGGACAGCTTTGAGAGCGGGCTGAACGAGGGCCTGGGGCGGATGTCGCAAATACTGATCTCGCCGATCGCAGCGGAGATCGCCGGCAAGCCACAACTGCTGGTCCTGCCCGATGGCGCGATGAACGCCGTACCCTTCGATCTGCTGACGCGTCCGGGGAGTGAGTACCGTCCGCTCATCCTCGACAGCACGGTACGCAACGCACCGTCCCTGCGCTTCATCGTATCCGCGACGCGCCAGCGCCAGGCGCAGGCGGGCAGTGGATTGTTTGCCGTGGCGGATCCTGCCTACCCGAAGAACATCAAGATGGCGGGCCTCTCGGTGAGTGAGTTGCAGGCCATCACGCGCAGCAATGTGGCCGGCAACTTTGCCCCTCTACCGGAGACGCGCAGCGAGGTGGCCAGCATCGCGAAGTTGCTTGGCAGCGAGCGGGCCGTCACCCTGCTGGGCCAGCAGGCCACCGAGTCGGAGGTGAAGCGCGCCGACCTTGCGCGTTTCCGCTTCGTGCACATCGCCACCCACGGCATTCTCGGCGGCGACGTGCCCGGCATTGGCGAACCGGCGCTTGTGCTGGCCGAGGAGAAGGGCGAGGACGGTTTTCTCACCGCCAGCGAGGCCGAGAAGCTCAAGCTACAGGCCGACCTTACGGTGCTCTCCGCCTGCAATACCGGCTCGGGTGAGTTCTTTGCCGGCGAGGGCGTGATGGGCATGGGTCGCGCCTTCCTGGCGGCGGGCAGCCGCGCCGTGCTGATGTCGCTCTGGCCGGTGGAATCGATGGCGACCGAGGCGCTAATGGTGAGCTTTTATCGCAACCTCAAGGCGGGGCAGGGCGTGGCCGAGGCATTGCGCCTCGCCAAGCTGGAAATGCTGGCGCCACCCGCGCCTGCTTTGGTGACGGCGCCTGCGGCCAAGCCGAAATCCGGCGCGAAGAAGCCGCCAGCCGAGGCAAAGACGGCTGCGCCCCAGCAGCCGCAGCGCAGCCACCCCTTTTTCTGGGCGCCATTCGTGCTCTTCGGCGGTTGAGCGATCAAGTCAATAACGGCCGAGCGTATCGCCGTCCTGCGCAGACTGACTTTTTCTTTTCCGGCTCGGAGAAGGCCGGCGCGTCGCTTGTACGCGGCACGCCCGTTGGCGTATGCTGATGGCGTCAGCGGACATTCGTTTTTCCGGGGGAGGTCAAGATGAGAGCCGTTCTGAATTGGTGCTGCCTGATTGCCGGTCTGGGCCTTGCCATGGCCGGCGCGCGCGCGGGAGAGGTGATCGGAAACACCTACATCGGCGAGCGGTTCGGCCATGTCGAGCTGACCTCCATCGGCGGCAAGTGGAACATCATCGACAAGGAAAAGGACGCGCAGACTGACGTTGCTGGCGTGGTGGCCGAGTTCCGGCTCAAGGAGCCGGTCGGATCCGTCTCGACCGTTACTGCGTTTGAGGTGATGGGTTTCAGGAAATCGGAAGGAAGAACGGTCGATTTCGTCATCAACTGGCGGCGCGATGCGTTTGCCAAGTTGGGCGCGGAAACCGAGCCCACCACGGGCAGGATAGCGGGGAAAAAGATCTGGCTTATTGAGAAGCGGCACACGAATAGGATGTCTCTGGGGGGCAAGGATATCGTCCTTGAGATGAAGGGCAGCGATATCATCCTGGAAGGTGAGAAGGCGATTTTCCTGCTGGGATTCTTTGCACACGCGCCCGCCTATCCCGAGGCCAGGCAGCTGCTCGAGGAACTGGCCGCCACGGCGAAATACTGAAGGCGACAAGCGAAGGAGAGGATGGCATGAAGGCGATACTCCGGCGTGGTGCGCTCCTGGGGGCGTGGCTGCTTGCCGCTGGGCAGGCAGGCGCGGGCGAGGTGATCGGAAACACCTACATCGGCGAGCGGTTCGGCTACTTCGAAATGACCTCGGTCGAAGGCAAATGGGAAATGACCGACAAGGAAAAGAGCGCGCCAAACGATATGGCCGGCATGGTGGTTCACTTCAAGCTGAAGGAAGCCGTGTCGGGCTGGAAGGCGGATGTGAATGTGACGGGCTTCAAGAAGGTCGACCAGTCGATCAGTATCGGTTTCGTGATGGAAGCGATGCGCAAAGCCTGGACGGACCAGGGACTCGAAACCCTGCAGGCCGAATCGGGCCGGATCGCCGGACGCAAGGTGTTCCTCAGCGAGGCTCGCGGCACCGTGAAGGGCATTGCGTTCAAAGGACGGAACATCTTTCTCGAAGGCGAAAAGGCGATTTTCATGGTTGCCGTGCTCGCACCCGACTACGCCTACCCGCAGGTCATCCAGTTGCTTGACGAATTGGTCGCCACTGCGAAGTATTGAGGGCGAGGACATGGCGCCGGGTTGCCGGTCCCCTTGGCGTTTCGCCGATGCGGCCCAGATGGCCGTTCTGGCCCTGCTGGCTCTTCTGGCGGCTTATCCGCACTGCTCCCTGGCCCAGGGGCCGTTCCGTCTTGAGGAAGTGGAAGTGACCATCCGCCAGGGGGCCTATGTCGACGCCCTGCGACGGTTGCGCCCCCTGCTGAATGAGGGCTCCGACGAGGTTCGTCGCGATGCGCTCATCGGGCTGGGCCACTTGCATACTGCCCTGGCCGATCCGAACAAGGCGAAGGACTACCTGCAACAGGCGCATGATCTGGCCGTACGGTTGGACGAGCCGGCATCGCGCGCCCGCATCCTCATTCTGCGCGCCAGGCTGGATATGCTGCAGACACGCTATGTGCGCGCACAGGAGGAACTCGAACAGGCGCGTGCGCTGGCCGGCCAGGCTTCCGGAAAGGGCGTGCTGATCGAGGCATTGCTCTGGCATGCCGAACTGCGTCAGCGCCAGGGCGACTCGCTGGACGCCGAGCGTTCGCTGAATGAAGCGCTGGCCCTGGCGGAAAAGCACGGCGATCGCGGCGTCCAGGCCCTGGCCATCGCGCAGCAGGCCGCCTTCCATGCCCGACGCGCCAACTACCAGCCGGCCCTTGATCTGTGGCAGCAGGCGTTGGGCCGGTTTCGTTCCGAGGGCTATCTACCGAGCGAAGCGCTGGCGATCCTCAGCCTGGGCGAACTGAATGCCGAACTCGGCCTGTTGGGGGATGCGGTTCCCTTGTTTGTCGACAGCCTGAAACGGTTTCGCACTCTGGCAGATCCCGTAGGGGAGGTGCGGGCCCTGATCCGGCTGGGTCACGCCCATTTGCGACTGAAGGAACCGGACAAGGCCATTCACTATGCCGAAACGGCGCTCGCCACGGCCCGCAAGCGTCACGATTACGTGGGTGAAGGTGAGGCGCTGGTACAACTGGGCGAACTGTGGCTGGAACACAAGGTGCAGGGCAGGATGCTGATGCCCGATCCCGGCGTCGCCCTCAAACATCTCAAGTCGGCGATGGAGATATACCGCGATGCCGGCGATCGCTATGCGGAGTCGAGAACCTATCTCAAGGTAGGCGCGGCCTATTTGGCCGCCAACCAGCCGCGGGTCGCTGCCCGGGTGTTCGAGGAAGTCGGAAAGGGGGCCTCGCAGACCGGGGACGAGGAGACGCTCTGGCAGGCCTTGCGCGGCGAAGGCAAGGGGCTGGCGATGGCCGCGCTGTATGCCGAAGCAGCCAAACGGTATGGCGGGGCCGTGGCGGTGCTTGAGCGGGCCTACCAGCGAACCGCGGGGCTTGATCGCGAGGCGCGCAGCGCGTTTCTGGGCGATCGCCGCGGTCTATTCGAGGAATACATCGATGTCCTCCTGAAAGTGCAGGATGCCGCGACCGGCGAGAACGCCCTGATGTCGGCCTTCGGCATTTCAGAGTTGGCGCGCAGCCGCCAGTTCAGCGAGATGCTGGCCGGGGCCGGCGCCGAAAGGGCGGCAGGCAGGGAAAGTCCCCGTCTCCGAGAACTGGTCGAACGCGAGCGGCTTTTGCGTCTCGACTATGGGCTGCTTACCCGATCGCTGGTTTCGCTTCGTGCGTCGGATCAGCGGCAGGAACTGTCTTCGCTTCAGGAACGGCAGCGGACATTGAGGGCCGAACTCGATCGGATTCAGGCCGATATCGACAGGCAGTTTCCGAAGTATGCCGAGCTGGCGAAGCCGCGGCAATTCACCGTACAGGATGTCCAGGCGCTGCTCGCACCGGATGAAACGCTGCTGTCCTATTTTGTCATGCGCGACCAATCGGTGGTTTTCATCGTGAAACGCCATTCCTTTCACGCCGTGCCGCTTGCGCTCGGGCGGGCCGCGGTGCGCCAATTGGTGGATCGTTTCCGTCGTCCGCTGGCTGAAATCCAGAACCTGGACGATCTGCGCAGATGGAAGCCGGATGCGGCCGTTGAGCTGTACGGCAAGCTGGTTGCGGTCATTGCCGCGCAGTTGCCGAAGCAGGGGCAATTGATCGTTGCCGGCGATGACGCCTTGTACACCCTGCCCTTCGAAGCGCTCCTGGTCGAGAAGCCCAGTGAGGCGACAGCCGGCACGGGACCGGCGTTCCGCGAATATGCAGACATGCCGTGGCTGGGCAACCGCCATTCCATCAGTTATGTTCCCTCGGCAGGGGCGCTGCTGGCATTGCGCAGGGAAAGCCGTCCAGGCGGATGGCGGCAGGCGCTGATCGCCTTCGCGGATCCCGATTTTGGATCCGACTCCGAAGCCGAAAGCACGCTCTCAACCAAGGGCGGTCTTTCGGGTGCGCTGCTCGCCCGCTCGACGGGGATCAAGGGCATTCCTCGCCTCGCGGAAACTGCCGTTGAGGTTGCCGCCGTGAACGGGATCCTCGGCGGGAAAGGCCAATTGTTTCTCAGGAAGCAGGCCAGCGAGGGGCGTGTGTACGAAACGAACCTGATGGGCACGCGTTACCTGATGTTTTCCACGCATGGCCTGCTGGGCGGTGATTTTACTTCACTGGGCCAGCCGGCACTGGCCTTGTCCCTGGTGAACAATCCGGCGGGCGTGGATGGTTTCCTGACCATGAGCGAAGTGCTGGGTCTCAGGATGGATGCCGACATGACGGTCTTGTCCGCCTGCAACACGGCGGGAGAGCCCGAGAACGCCCGCGGCGGCGAAGGCTTCGCCGGCTTGACGCGTTCCTTCATGTATGCCGGCTCGCGCAGCCTGGTGGTTTCCCACTGGCCGGTGGGAAGCCAGGCGACGGTCGCACTGATGACTGCCTTCTTCAAGGAACTTGCGGCGGGTCATCCGAAAGCCGCGGCGCTGGCCCGTGCCCGCCAGAAAGTTCGCCTGACAGTCCAGCAAGGCCTCCAGTTGGCGCATCCGTTCTTTTGGGCGCCGTTCGTCCTGGTCGGCGATCCGCGCTAGGAATGAAAAAGCCCCGGCATGCCGGGGCTTTTTTTTGCGTGGAGGTGTCCTACTTCTTCGCGATCTCTTCCAGCTTCGTCGCCTTGATGAGCTGGCCGTCGAGGCCGGCTTCCTTGGCGCTGCCGCCGTAGGCGATAGTCATCAGCTGCGAGTAGTAGAGCACCGGCATGCTGAACTTGGTGCCCTGCTTCTTGTTGATCTCGCTCTGGTAGATCTCGACGTTGGCCTGGCACAGCGGGCAGGGCGTGACGATCATCTCGGCGCCGTGGTCGTAGGCCGACTCGACGATGTC
>JAEHDO010000103.1 GCA_016880375.1 Betaproteobacteria bacterium
AGCTTGTCCACCCACAGCGTCTTCAGCCGCTCCTTGGAGGGGCCGCCGATGGCGATCTGCTGGATGCCGAGCACCCTGAATGGTCGCGCGCTCATGATGCCTCCTGTAAAAGTGCCATTTTACTTTGAGCGGACACGCGGTAGTGCTGCCAAGATTACAATAGCGGCATGGACTTCAAGACCACCCTCCAGGCCGCCTGGGCGCGCAACGACTCCCTGCTCTGCGTCGGCCTCGACCCCGACCCGACGAAATTCCCGGCTCATCTCAGGGGCCGCGACGATGCCCTTCTCGTATTCTGCAAGTCGATTGTCGACGCCACCGCCGATCTGGTCTGCGCCTACAAGCCGCAGATCGCCTACTTTGCCGCGAACCGCGCCGAGGACCAGCTGGAAGCCCTGATCCGCCACATCCACGAGAAACATCCGGGCATCCCGGTGATCCTCGATGCCAAGCGCGGCGACATCGGCGCCACCGCCGAGCAGTACGCGCGCGAGGCCTTCGAGCGCTACGGCGCCGACGCGCTGACGGTGAACCCCTACATGGGCTTCGATTCGGTCGAGCCCTATTTCGCCTGGAAAGGGCGCGGCGTCATCGTCCTCTGCCGAACCTCGAACGCCGGCGGCTCCGATCTGCAGTTCCTCGAGACCGGCGGAAGAAAGCTCTACCAGCATGTCGCCGAACTGGTGGCGACGAAATGGAATGCCGGCGGACAATGCGCGCTGGTGGTCGGCGCCACTTACCCGGCCGAACTGGCCGAAGTGCGCCGCCTCGTCGGCGACATGCCGCTGCTGGTGCCGGGCATCGGCGCCCAGGGCGGCGACGTCGCGGCAACAGTCAGTGCCGGCAGGACGGCGGCCGGCACGGGCCTCATGATCAACTCCTCGCGCGCCATCCTCTACGCCGCCACGGACAAAAAGGCAGGTGAGGATTTCGCTGCTGCCGCGCGCCAGGTGGCGCTGGAAACCCGCGATGCCATCAACCGCTACCGGCGCTGAGCACGGCAACGCGCTGCCGTTGCTGAACGAGATCCGCCACGCCCTCGAGCGCCTGCTCGCCTCGGGCGAGACGACGGTGATCGACCTCGGTGCCCTGCCGCTGGGGCAGCAGGACGAGGCGGAGCTGCTCGCCGCGCTGGGCGCGGGAGAAGTGGAAGCCACGGTCAACGCCGGCGGCCCGAGCAGCGTGCGCGAAACGTCCTTCCATGGCGTCTGGCTGGTGACGCATCGCAACGAGCAGGGGGAAGTGCTGGCGCGCTTCGTCGAGGTGGCCTTCGTCCCCGAGTTGCTCATGAGCCAGCCGGAGGACGTGGCGGATGCCGTCGCGGCGCTGGCAAAAAAACTGGCATTTGGGCAGAATTAGGAAGTTGCGGCGGCAATGCCGCTGCTGCAGGACCTTGTCAGGGAGGCGTCATGGCATCAGACAGTCCGACCATTGCAGAACTGCTGCGGCAGCAGGGCATCAGCCGTCGCGGTTTCCTCAAGTTCTGCGCCACCACCGCCTCGCTGATGGCGCTGCCGCCCTCGATGGTGCCGGCCATTGCTGCGGCGCTGGAGCAGGCGCG
>JAEHDO010000104.1 GCA_016880375.1 Betaproteobacteria bacterium
AGGTGATCGACGCCTGCCTGCAGCTGCACGGCGGCTACGGCTACATGTGGGAATACCCGATCGCGCGCGCCTACGCCGACGCCCGCGTGCAGCGCATCTACGGCGGCACCAACGAAATCATGAAAGAAATCATCTCGAGGACGCTTTGACCATGGCTGAAGCCTACATCTACGACGCCGTGCGCACGCCGCGCGGCAAGGGAAGGAAAGATGGCGCGCTGCACGGCGTCACCCCGATCGAACTGGCCGCCACCGCCCTGCGCGCGGTGCGCGACCGCAACGCCCTCGACACCGCGCTGGTGGACGACGTCGTCCTCGGCTGCGTCGAGCCGGTCGCCGAGCAGGGCGCCGACATCGCCCGCGTCGCCGCGCTCTACGCCGACTACGCGCTGACCGCCTCCGGCGTCACCGTCAGCCGCTTCTGCGCCTCGGGGCTGGAGGCCTGCAACCAGGCGGCGGCGCAGATCATGTCCGGCCAGTCCGACCTCGTCGTCGGCGGCGGCGTCGAGTCGATGTCGCGCGTGCCGATGTTCTCCTCCGGCGGCGCCTGGCCGACCGACCCGCAGGTGGCGGCGAAGACCTATTTCGTGCCGCAGGGCATCTCGGCCGACCTGATCGCCACCAAGTGGGGCTACAGCCGCGGCGAGCTCGACGCCTACGCCGCCGAGAGCCAGCGCCGCGCCAAACAGGCCTGGGACGAGGGCCGCTTCAAAAAGTCCATCGTGCCGGTGAAGGACGTGAACGGCCTCGTCATCCTCGACCGCGACGAATACATGCGCCCCGAGACCACGCGCGAATCGCTGGCCCAGCTCAAGCCCGCCTTCGCCGAGCAGGGAGAGCTGTACGGCTTCGATTCAGTGATCCTGCAGCGCTACCCGGAGGTCGAGCGCGTCAACCACGTGCATCACGCCGGCAACAGCTCCGGCATCGTCGATGGTGCCGCGGCGATCCTCTTCGGCACGAAGGAGATGGGCGAGCGCCTGGGGCTGAAGCCGCGCGCCCGCATCCGCGCCTTCGCTTCCATCGGTTCCGAGCCTTCCATCATGCTGACGGGGCCTGCGCCCGCCACCGAGAAGGCCCTGAAGCGCGTCGGCATGAAGCCCTCCGACATCGACCTCTACGAGCTCAACGAGGCCTTCGCCGCCGTGGTGGTGCACTACATGCGCCTGCTCGGCATCCCGCACGACAGGATGAACGTCAATGGCGGCGCCATCGCCATGGGCCATCCGCTCGGCGCCACCGGCGCCATGATCCTCGGCACGCTGCTCGACGAACTTGAGCGGCGCGATCTGTCCACCGGGCTGGCCACGCTGTGCGTCGGCGCCGGCATGGGCACGGCAACCCTCATCGAACGCATCTGAGACAACAATGATCAACTACACCGTCGATTCAGAAGGCATCGCCACCCTCGAGTGGGACCTGCCAGGCCGCCCGCAGAACGTCCTCAACGAACAAAGCATGGCGGCCTTCGCCGACGCCGCGCAGAAGGCGCTGGCCGACCCCGCCGTGAAGGGCCTCCTCGTCGCCTCGGCAAAAGCCGACTTCATCGCTGGCGGCGACCTCGAGATGCTGCAGAAGGCCAACGACGCCCAGGCCATGTCGAACAACCTGAAACAGTGGCACAAGCTGTTCCGCACGCTGGAAACCGCCGGCAAGCCGGTGGCGGCGGCGCTCAACGGCACCACCCTCGGCGGCGGCCTCGAACTGGCGCTGGCCTGCCACTACCGCGTCGCCGCCGACAATCCGAAGGCGCGCTTCGGCTTCCCCGAGGTGACGCTGGGCCTCCTGCCCGGCGCCGGCGGCACCCAGCGCGCGCCGCGCCTGATGGGCATCCAGCCGGCGCTGCTGTTCCTCACCGAGGGCAAGCGCATCAAGGCCGCCGAGGCGCAGAAGCAGGGCCTGCTCCACGCGGTGGTTGCGGCCGGCAGCGAACGCGGGGCCGCGCGCGCCTGGCTGCTGGAAGCCGCAGCAAAGGGCGGCAAGACCCTGCAGCCCTGGGACCAGAAGGGCTTCAGGATTCCCGGCGGCGGCGTCATGACGCCCGGCGGCATGCAGACCTTCATGGCCGGCAACGCCCTGCTGCGCGAGAAAACCCACGACAACTATCCGGCGCCAAGGCACATCCTCTCCTGCGTCTTCGAGGGGATGCAGACGGACATCGACACCGGGCTGGCCATCGAGACGCGCTACTTCGTAAACCTGGTGACGGGCCCGGTGGCGAAGAACATGATCCGCAGCCTGTTCTTCTTCATGCAGGAGGCGAACAAGCTGGCGCGCCGGCCGAAGGACGTGCCGACGCAGAAGTTCACGAAGATCGGCATGCTCGGCGCCGGCATGATGGGCGCCGGCATCGCCCACGCCGCGGCGACGGCCGGCCTCGAGGTGGTGCTGCTCGACAGCACGAAGGAGAATGCCGAGAAGGGCAAGGCCTACTCGGCGAAATTGCTGGAGAAGCGCGTCGCCAAAAGTCAGTTGTCGCAGGACGGCGCGGCGGCCATCCTGGCGCGCATCCATCCCACCGCCGACTACGCCGACCTCGCCGGCTGCGAACTGGTGGTCGAGGCGGTGTTCGAGGACCGCGCCCTCAAGGCCGGGGTGACGAAGAAGACCGAGGCGGTGATTGGCGCCGACGCCCTCTTCGCCTCCAACACCTCCACCCTGCCCATCACCGGGCTGGCCGAGGCCAGCAGCCGGCCGGCCAGCTTCATCGGCCTGCACTTCTTCTCGCCGGCCGAGAAGATGCCGCTGGTGGAGATCATCCTCGGCAAGCTGACCTCGCCGGCGACCCTCGCCCGCGCGATGGACTTCGTCCGCGCCATCGGCAAGACGCCGATCGTGGTGAACGACGCCCGCGGCTTCTACACCAGCCGCGTCTTCGGCACCTACCTGTCGGAGGGCATGGCGCTGCTGCAGGAGGGCGTCGCGCCGGCGCTGATCGACAATGCCGGCCGCCTCGCCGGCATGCCGGTGGGGCCGCTGGCGCTGGCCGACGAAGTCTCCATCGAACTGGTGCACAAGATCGCCAGCCAGACCAGGAAGGATCTCGGCGACCAGTACGTGCCGCGCGCCGCGGACCAGGTCGCGGCGCTGATGGTCGACAAGCTCGGCCGCCTCGGCAAGAAGTGCGGCCACGGCTTCTACGAGTATCCGGCCGACGCCCGGAAGCACCTGTGGTCCGGCCTCGCCGAACACTTCCCCGTCCTGGCGGAACAGCCGAGCCTCGAAACGGTGATCGAGCGCCTGATGCTGATCCAGTCGCTCGAGACCGTGCGCTGCCTGGAAGAGGGCGTGCTCACTTCGCCGGCCGACGCCGACGTCGGCGCCATCCTCGGCTGGGGCTACCCGCCCTTCCGCGGCGGGCCGATCGGCCAGATCCACACCCTGGGCGTGGCCAATTTCGTCGCCGCCTGCGACCGCTTGGCGGAACAATGCGGCGCGCGTTTCCGCCCCAGCGAAAGCCTGCGCAAAAAATCCGCAGAGGGTTCACAATTCTTCCCGATTTAGGTCATAATCGCCGCGCATAGAAATAGCGAAAGACTGTTTTGCATAGCGGAACCTTCTGCCGCTAACCAAAGCTCGGAGGAGGTCGGGTTTGCTGCAGTTCCTGCAACTGATTGCGAGCGGCATCGCGCAAGGCTGCATCTACGGCCTCATCGCGCTCGGCTTCGTCCTCATCTACAAGGCCACCGAAACCATCAACTTCGCCCAAGGCGACCTGATGATGCTGGGCGGCTTCCTCGGCCTCACCGGCACGCTGGCGCTGGGCCTGCCTTTCTGGGCGGCCTTCGCCGCCGCCCTCGTCGCCATGCTCTTCTTCGGCATGGCGCTCGAACGCGCCGTGCTGCGTCCCCTGCTCGGCCAGCCCGCCTTCACCGTGGTCATGGTGACCATCGGCATCGGCTACCTGGCACGCGGCCTCGTCACCATGATTCCCGAGTGGGGCACCGACACGCACGTCCTGCCGGTGCCCTACAAGGACGACATCGTCAGCATCGGCGGTACCGACGGGCTGATCCTGTCGATGGAGCACATCGTCATCATCGCCGTCACGGCACTGCTCATCGTCGGCCTCTATCTGCTCTTCAAGCACACCAAGATCGGCATCGCCATGCAGGCCACCTCGCAGAACCAGCTGGCCGCCTTCTACATGGGCATCCCGGTGCGGCGCATCAACATGCTGGTGTGGGGCCTCTCCGCCGCCATCTCGGCCTGCGCCGGCCTGCTGCTGGCGCCGATCACCTTCGTGCATGCCAACATGGGCTTCATCGGCCTGAAGGCCTTCCCCGCCGCCGTCGTCGGCGGCTTCGGCAGCATCCCGGGCGCGCTGGTCGGCGGATTGATCATCGGCGTCGTCGAGACGCTGGCCGGCTTCTACCTGCCGGAGGGCTTCAAGGACATCGCCGCCTACATCGTCGTGCTGGTCATGCTGGCGGTGAAGCCGAATGGCCTGTTCGGTGAAAACCTGCGGAAAAAAGTCTGATGCGCTTTCTCTTCAAGACCCACTACGACCAGGACGTCCGCCTGTTCAGGCACGGCGGCCAGGTGTTCTGGTACGGCCTGCTCCTCGCGGCCCTGTTCGTGGCACCCTGGCTGCTGCCGGACTACTACGTCTCGCAGCTCGTCTTCATCTGGATCTACGCCATCGCCGCCATCGGCCTGATGATCCTGGTCGGCTTCACCGGCCAGGTGTCGCTCGGCCATGCCGCCTTCCTCGCCATGGGCGCCTACACCGAAGCCTACCTGCACCAGCACGGCTGGCCCTTCGCCCTGTCGCTGACGTTCTCGGCGCTGGTGGCCGGCATCACCGGCATCATCGTCGGCCTGCCGGCGCTGCGCGTGAAGGGCATGTACCTGGCCATCGCCACGCTGGCCTTCGGCTTCATCGTCGAGGAGGGCGTCGCCCGCGCCGAGAGCATCACCGGCGGCAACGCCGGCAAGGCCATCGGCAGCCTCGAGGTTTTCGGCCTGCCGATCGACAGCGAGCAGCGCTTCTACTACCTTTCGCTGTTCGTGCTCGTGCTCGTCGTCATCGGTGTCATGAACCTGCTGCGCAGCCCGACCGGGCGCGCCTTCGTCGCCATCCGCGACTCGGAAATCTCGGCGCAGAGCATGGGCATCAACCTGGCGCGCTACAAGACCATCGCCTTCGCCCTCTCCGCCGCCGTCGCCGGCATCGCCGGTGCGCTCTACGCCCACAAGCTGCGCTACCTGTCGCCCGACCAGTTCACCTTCCTGCAGTCGATCGAGCTGCTCATCATCCTGGTGATCGGCGGCGTCGGCTCCATTTACGGCGCCATCTTCGGCGCCGCCTTCTGGATCGCCGTGCAGCAGTTCATCGTGCTGGCCAAGGACTGGCTGCCGCCGGCCATCGCCCAGCAGACCGGCCTGCAGCCGACCGTCTTCGGCCTGATCCTCGTCGCCTTCGTGCTCTTCGAGCCGATGGGCCTGTATGGCCGCTGGCTCAAGATCCGCACCTTCTTCCAGCTCTTCCCCTTCTACCGCAAGGGCCTGTTCCGGCGGCAGAAGAGCTACATGAAATCCGAAAGGCTGAAATGACGCCGCTACTCACGGCCAGCCATCTCTCGGTGCAGTTCGGCGGCCTGAAGGCCGTCAACGACGTCTCCTTCGAGGTCTGGCCGAACGAGGTGTTCTCGCTGATCGGCCCCAACGGCGCCGGCAAGACCACCATCTTCAACCTCATCAGCGGCCTCTACCGGCCGACCGCCGGCCTCGTCACCTTCGAGGGCGAGAAGATTTCCCATCTGGCGCCCTACGAGATCGCCCGCCTCGGCATCGCCCGCACCTTCCAGAACATCGAGCTGTTCGAGCACGCCACGGTGATGCAGAACCTGCTGGTCGGGCGCCACTGCCACCGCCACACGAACTGGTTCCAGGACCTGCTGTTCACCCCCAAGGTGCGGGCGACCGAATTGCAGTTCCGCCGCACCGTCGAGGAAGTCATCGAATTCCTCGAGCTGCAGCATTACCGCGACAGCATGGTCGCCGGCCTGCCCTACGGCGTGCGCAAGGTGGTCGAGGTCGGCCGCGCCCTGGCCATGCGGCCGAAGCTGCTGCTGCTCGACGAGCCCTCCTCCGGCCTCAACGTCGATGAAACCGAGGACATGGGCTTCTGGATCGAGGACATCAAGCACGACCTCGGCATCACGGTGATCATGGTCGAGCACGACATGGGGCTGGTCTCGCGCGTCTCCGACCGCGTCTTCGCGCTCAACCAGGGCGAGGAGCTGGCGCTCGGCACCGCCGCAGAGGTGCAGTCGCATCCGGCCGTGATCGAGGCCTATCTGGGTGGCGCCGATGAGGATGACGTTCCCGCCGGCGCAGGAGCAGCGGCATGAGCCTCGACGGCGAAATCATCCTGCAACTGAATAATGTGGAGTCGTCCTACGGGCCGGTGAAGGCCATCCGCGGCGTTTCGCTCAAGGTGCACCAGGGCAGCATCGTCACCGTGCTCGGCGCCAACGGCGCCGGCAAGTCGACCATCCTGAAAACCATCTCCGGCATCATCGATCCGCAGAAGGGCAGCGTGGTCTACCACGGCGAGCCGATCCAGAAGAAGGATCCGGCGTGGATCGTGCGCCAGGGCATCGCCCACGTGCCCGAGGGCCGCGAGATCTTTCCCCTGCTGACGGTGCGCGAGAACCTGCTGATGGGCGCCTACACGCGGCCGCTGGGGGAAAAGGCGGCGGTCGAGCAGGAAATCGAGCAGGTGTACGGCTATTTCCCCATCCTCAGGGAACGGGCGAACCAGCCGGCCGGCCAGCTCTCCGGCGGCCAGCAGCAGATGCTCGCCATCAGCCGCGCGCTGCTGGCCAAGCCCACGATCATGCTGCTCGACGAGCCGAGCCTGGGTTTGTCGCCGAAGCTGACCAGGGAGATCTTCGAGATCATCGTGCGCATCAACCGCGAGCGCGGCGTCACCCTGCTGGTGGTCGAGCAGAACGCCCGCGTGGCGCTGAAGTACGCCGACTTCGGCTACGTGCTCGAGGTCGGCCGCATCGTCATGGAAGACCCCTGCGCCGTGCTGCGCGAGAAGGAGGACATCAAGGAGTTCTACCTCGGCATCAAGGAAAGCGGCGTACGCGGCACGCGGCGCTGGAAGAAGAAGAAAACCTGGCGCTAGGCGCGCGATCGGACCCCGGGAAAAGAATCATGTGGTGGAAAAGCAAGGAAGAGCTGAACTGGTCGAAGGCGGGCAGCGTCATGGCGGGAGACACCCTCCCGCGCATGTTCTGGAATGCCGTCGGCGAGCGCGGCGACCAGGTCATCTTCCGCCAGAAATCCTACGGCCTGTGGCAGACCCTCACCTGGCGCCAGCTGGCGGAGATCGTGCGCGAGACCGGCATGGGCCTGATCGAGCTGGGCTTCGAGCCCGGCGAGGCGATTTCCATCCTCGGCAACACCCGCCAGGAGTGGCTGTTCTGCGACCTCGCCGCACTGTGCGCCGGCGGCGTCAGCTCCGGCATCTACCCGACCGACGCGCCGGCCCAGGTCGAATACCTGACGCAGGATTCGCGCTCGGTCTATCTCTTCGTCGAGGACGAGGAGCAGCTCGACAAGGCGCTGGAAGGCCGCGAGCGCCTGCCGCTCCTGCGCCGCATCATCGTCTGGGACATGACCGGCCTGCGCGGGCTCGACGATCCCGGGATCATCAGCCTCGAGCGCCTGCGCGAGATCGGCCGCGAGCGCATCGAGCGGCTCGGCAGCGCGGCGGCCGCGGCCGAATGGCAGGCGCGCATCGACAGCCGCCGGGCGCAGGACCTGGCCATCCTCATCTATACCTCCGGCACCACCGGCAGGCCGAAGGGGGCGATGCTCTCGCACCACAACGTCCTGTATTCCGTGCGCGGCTTCAACCTCATCATCGCCCAGGACGAAACCGACGAGCACATGTGCTTCCTGCCGCTGTGCCATGTCGCCGAGCGCATGGCCGGCGCCTATTTTTCCCTGTACACCGGCACCGTGCTCAACTTCGTCGAGAACCCGGAGACCATCCCGGA
>JAEHDO010000529.1 GCA_016880375.1 Betaproteobacteria bacterium
CCGACCTTGGCGTGGCGCGGCGATTCGAGCCAGGGCTTGAGCTTCGCCAATGCTTCATCGAAAGTCAGTTGCGGCGGCACGCCGGCATAGCGGTGGGCGAGCGGCAGGTAGGCGGCCTCGCCGTCGGCGACGGCGAAGGACAGGCCGACCAGGCGCGCCCGCATCGGGTCGAGGCTGGTGGTCTCGGTGTCGAAGGCGGCGAGGGGCGCCGTGTCGAGCTTCTGCAGCCAGGCGTCGAGTTGCGGCCAGTCGAGGATCGTCTCGTAGCGCGTGCGGTGCGCGCCGGGGGGCTGCGGCTCGGCCGGTTGCCCCCTCACCCCCTCCCCCTCCCCGGGCGGGGGCGAGGGAGTGTCGCCTTGCACCTCGCGCAGCCAGGTCTTGAACTCCAGGCGGGCGAAGAGTTCGGCGAGCTTCGCCTTGTCGTGCGGCGAGGGCTGGAGGTCGGCGACGTGCACCGGCAGGTCGAGGTCGCACACGACGGTGACGAGCTTTTTGCCGAGCGGCAGGAAGTCCAGGTGCCGGCGCAGGTTCTCGCCGACCTTGCCGCCGATTTCATCGGCATGGGCGGCGATGGCATCGAGGCTGCCGTACTCCTGCAGCCACTTCGCCGCCGTCTTCGGTCCGACTTTTTCCACGCCCGGCACGTTGTCCACGCTGTCGCCGACCAGCGCGAAATAATCGACGATGCGCTCCGGGCCGACGCCGAACTTGGCCAGCACGCCGGCTTCATCGAGCACTTCGTTGCTCATGGTGTTGACCAGCCGCACGTGCGGATCGACCAGCTGCGCCAGGTCCTTGTCGCCGGTCGAGACGATGCAGGCGATGCCCTGGCGGCTGGCTTCGCGCGCCAGCGTGCCGATGACGTCGTCGGCCTCGACGCCTTCAATCGAGAGCAGCGGCCAGCCCAGCGCGCGGATGCACGCGTGCAGCGGCTCGATCTGGCTGACGAGGTCGTCGGGCATCGGCGGGCGGTGCGCCTTGTAGTCGGGATACCACTCGTCGCGGAAGGTCTTGCCCTTGGCGTCGAAAATGCAGGCGCGATAGTCCGCCTTGAAGTCGCTATCCAGGCGGCGTAGCATGTTGATGACCCCGTACACCGCGCCCGTCGGCTCGCCTGCCTTGTTGCGCAGGTCGGGCATGGCGTGGAAGGCGCGGTAGAGGTACGAGGAGCCGTCGACCAGCAGCAGAGTGGGCATATATGAACAATAAGCTTCGCAACGTCGCCAGCCCGCAGAGGGATGGCGCTTCGCCGACGGCGCGCGAGTCGTGGCGCATGTTCGGCATTATGGCAGAGTTCGTCGAGGCGACCGAGCGCCTGGCGCCGATCCGCCCGGCCGTCTCCATCTTCGGCAGCGCGCGGCTGGGCCCCGATCATCCCTACTATCTTCAGGCCGAAAAGGTGGCGCGGCTGCTCTCGGATGCCGGCTTCTCGGTGATTGCCGGCGGCGGGCCCGGCATCATGGAGGCGGCGAGCAAGGGCGCCTTCCACGGCAAGAGTCCCAGCGTCGGCCTCAACATCCAGTTGCCGCAGGAGCAGCAGAGCAATCCCTACCAGAACATCTCGCTCTCCTTCCGCCACTTTTTCGCGCGCAAGGTGATGTTCGTCAAGTTCGCCGCCGCCTACGTCGTCATGCCGGGCGGCTTCGGCACGCTCGACGAGCTGATGGAGGCGCTGACCCTGATCCAGACCGGCAAGAGCCGGCGCTTCCCGCTCATCCTGATGGACAGCGCCTACTGGCAGGGGCTGCTCGACTGGTTTCGCGAACGGCTGGTGGCGGAGGGCATGATCGCCGCCGACGACCTCGACCTGCTGCAGGTCATCGACGAGCCGGAACAGGTGGTCGACGCCATCTTCAAGCACTACGAGGGACGCGGCTTCGAGCCCCTGCCGCAGGAGCACGAACTGCTCCTGAACCTCTGATACAATCGCCCCGACCCCCTCTAGGACATAGATAGCCATGCGCCGCCTGCTGATCCCCTTCCTGTTCGCCCTTGCGCTGCCTGCCCTGGCCCAGAATCGCCCCGCCGACCTGCAGCCGGTGCCCGAGCCGCCGCCGCCGCCGCCGGGCTTCCAGCCCGACCCGGCGCTCGAGCCGCAGGTGACCATCATCAAGCGCGGCGAGGACAGGGTCGAGGAATACCGCATCAACGGCCGGCTTTACATGGTCAAGGTGACGCCGCCGCACGGCGTGCCCTATTACCTCGTCGACGACAAGGGCGACGGCCGCATGACGCGCCAGGAGCCGATGGATTCCGGACTGCGCGTGCCGATGTGGGTGATCGGCACGTTCTGAAGAAGCTTTCAATAACACAACGGGGGAGGCAGCCATGAGCGAACAGAATCCGTTTCTTGTCCCAGGCGGCGGTTCCGATCAGGCGGGTGACAGTTTCGACCTCGCCGGACGCAACGTCGACGTCGGTCGCGGCCTCGAATGGCTCAAGCAGGGCTGGCAGTTGTTCACCAAAAACCCCGGCATGTGGATCGCCATTGCCGTCATCCTGATGGTGGTTGTCGTCGTCCTCAGCTTCGTGCCGGTGGTCGGCACGCTGGCGGTGAACTTCCTCATGCCGGTTTTCGCCGGCGGCATCCTGCTCGGCTGCAAGTCCCTCTCCGAGGGGGGCGACTTCGGCATCGATGCGCTGTTGGCCGGCTTCAAGCAGAACACCGGCAACCTCATCATGGTCGGGGTGTTCTATCTGGTCGGCGTGATCATCATCACCGTGCTGGTGTTCCTGATCGGCGGTGGCGCCGCCTTGACGGGCGGGCTGATCGGCCGCGGCCCGGGCGTGGGCATGGCCGTGGGGGGGTTCTTCCTGGCCATGCTGGTCATGCTGGTGCTGCTGGTGCCGCTGGCGATGGCCGTCTGGTTCGCGCCGGCGCTGGTGGTATTCCGCGACGTCGCCCCGCTGGATGCCATGAAGGCCAGCTTCTTCGCCTGCCTGAAAAACATCCTGCCTTTCCTCGTCTATGGCGTGATCCTCTTCGTGCTCTGCCTCATTGCGATGATCCCGATCGGCCTCGGCATGCTGATCATGGTGCCGGTGATGATGGGATCGATCTATGCATCGTATGTGGAGATATTCGAATAATCGCCTCATAGCCGCCGCGGCGCACCCCAGGAGGACTTCTTCAGGGCGGCTTCGCCAGCCCTTCAGGGCGCCAAGCCGCGGCGCTCCCCGCTGAATGCAGGCCCGCCGACTCCCCGCCATCCGCGGCTGGAACTGGATCGTCGAGGGCTTTCGACTGTTCCGCTCCAACCCGGCGTTGCTGACCTTCCTGGTCTTCGGCTACTGGCTGACGCTGGTGTTCCTCAATCTCATTCCGCTCCTTGGCGTGATAGTGGCGCCCCTGTGCGTGCCGGCCCTGTCGGTCGGCGTCATGAACGGCTGCCGGGCGCTCGAACGCGAAGCGCCGAACGGATTCGGGCTGCTGTTTTCCGGCTTCCAGAAGAACCGCAACGTTCTCCTCGTGCTCGGCGCGATCTATCTGGCCGGTTCCCTCGCGGTGTTTGCCGGGAGCGC
>JAEHDO010000105.1 GCA_016880375.1 Betaproteobacteria bacterium
GCCGGAGGCATTCGCCCGGCGCCTGCTCGACATGCAGGTGTTCATGCCGGTGAGGGACGGGAAGCACGCCATCGCCGGCTTCCAGGCCTCGACCCGCGCCGAGCCGCTGCTGGTCGACGACGGCGCCGGCAACCGCGTCCTGGTGCTGTTCTCCGCGCCCGACCGCGCCCGCGACTTCGTCGCCGCCTTCCCCGGCTACGGCGGCGGCATCCTCACCGAGTTTGCCTGGCTGCTGCGCCGCATGGGCGCCGACATCGCCATCGCCATCAACCCCGGGCAGACGCCGGGCTTCGACCTCGACCCGGAAATGGTCGCCATGGTCGCCGCCCTGCTGCCCGAGGAAGACCAGTAGACCAAAGTCAGTCTCCACGGCACGGCGGGAAAATCGCGATGAACCCGAACATCAACGAACAGCGCAGGAAAAGACCATGAGCCGCTGGCGCGCGCGCTTCGCCGCCGGCCTGCTGGCGCTGCTCGCCGCCTGCTCGGCCCAAAAGGCCGAGCCGCTGCCGCCCGGCTCGGTGGTGCTGGCGCTGGGCGACAGCCTCACCGCCGGCTACGGCCTGGCCCCGGAGCAGGCCTGGCCGGCGCTGCTCGGCGAGAAGACCGGCTGGACGGTCGTCAACGGCGGCGTCAGCGGCGACAGGACCGGCGATGCCCTGGCGCGGCTGCCGGCGCTGCTGGACGAGCACGCGCCGAAGCTGGTGCTGGTGACCCTCGGCGGCAACGATATGCTGCGCAGGCTGCCGGAGGAGCAGACGCGCGGCAACCTGGCGCGCATCCTCGAGCTGGTGCGCAGCCGCGATGCCCGGCCGGTGCTGCTGGCCACGCCGCGGCCGAGCGTCGCCGGCGCCCTCTTCCAGAACCTTTCCGCGCCGTCCTTCTACGCCGAGATTGCCAGGGAAAGGAAGGTGCCGCTGATCGACGAGGCGGTGGCGGAGGTGCTCTCCGATCCCGACCTCAAGCTCGACCAGCTGCACCCCAACGCCGAGGGGCACAAGGCGCTCGCCGCCAGGGCGTTTGACGCCCTGCGCAAGCTGGGGTACGTTCGCCCAAACTGAATGAACACGGAAACCGCCATGCCAGACCAGCAGGACACCCTCATCGAGATCTCGAATCTCAGGTTCTCCTACAACGACCTCGATGTCCTGAAGGGGCTCGACCTGGCCGTGCCGCGCGGCAAGGTGATCGCCATCCTCGGCGCCAGCGGCTGCGGCAAGACCACCCTGCTCCGGCTGATCGGCGGGCAGCTGCGGCCGGCCGGCGGCCATGTCAAGGTCGAAGGCCAGGTCATCCACGAACTGGACACCGACGGCCTCTACGAGATGCGCCGCAAGATGGGCATGATGTTCCAGCAGGGCGGGTTGTTCACCGACCTGTCCACCTTCGAGAACATCGCCTTCCCGATGCGCGAGCGCACCAACCTGCCCAATGAGCTGATCCACGACATGGTGCTGATGAAGCTGCACTCGGTCGGACTGCGCGGCGCCTACCCGCTGATGCCGAGCGAGCTCTCCGGCGGCATGTCGCGCCGCGTCGCGCTGGCGCGCGCCATCGCCATCGATCCCCTGCTGATCATGTACGACGAACCCTTCTCCGGCCTCGACCCGATCTCGCTCACCCAGATCGGCAATCTCATCCGCGGCCTCAACGACGCCCTCGGCGTCACTTCCATCGTCGTCACCTACGACGTCGCCGAGTCGCTCAAGGTGGTCGACTACGCCTACTTCATCGCCGACGGCCAGGTCGTCGCCCAGGGCACGCCCGACGAGATCCGCGCCTCGACCGACCCCTTCGTGCGCCAGTTCGTCGACGGCCTTCCCGACGGCCCGGTGGCCTTCCACATGCCGGGCAAGCCGCTCGCCGCCGATATCGCCCTGTAGCCTGGCCGCTGCAAGCCTTCCCGCCCGTATCGCAAGGGCCGCCGTCCGGCGGCTGGCGCAGGCGACATCCGCTTTTTTCATCGCGACGCCGCTATCATTGCGCCTTTCAAAGCGCACGGCGGAAGATGGCAGCCCATGAAGTCGATCACCCAAGACAACATCATCAGCACCTACCGGTTCTACGCACCCATCTACGACAGGCTGTTCGGCGCCGTTCTCGAGCCGGGCCGGCGCGCCCTTTCCGAAACCGTCTGTTCGCTGCGCCCGGCGTCGATCCTGGAAATGGGCGTGGGCACCGGCCTGACCCTGGGGCGCTACCCCGCCGCCGCGAGCGTCACCGGCATCGACATTTCCCCCGAGATGCTGGAAGTGGCGCGGCATCGGGTCGCGCAGCTGCAGCGCCGCGACATTCGCCTGCAAGCCATGGACGCCGAAGCCCTGGACTTCGCCGACGGCGTGTTCGACTGCGTGACGCTGCCTTACGTGCTCTCCGTCACCCCCAATCCGGACCGCCTGATAGCCGAAACGCGCCGCGTCTGCCGCAAGGGGGGCAGCATCGTCATCCTCAACCATTTCAGCGGCAGCCATTTCTGGTGGCTGCTGGAACGCATCGTCCGGCCGATGGCCGACCGCGTCGGCTTCCGCTCCGATTTCAGCTACGACGAGCAAATACTCGCCCGCGACTGGCAGGTGGCCTCGGTGCGCCCGGTGAATTTCCTCGGCTTGTCGAAGCTGGTGGCGATCCGCAATGTCTGAGCGTCGCTGGCGTCCGCTGTTCCTCCGGCTGGGGTCGGAGATGGCGCTCTGGTATTGCCTGCCGATCGCCTTCCTGGCGCTCTATGTCAGCCTCTACGCCGCCCCGGCCGCCGCCGTCCTGCCGCATCTCCAGCTCGTCGGGCTGTGCCTGCTCGCGCTGGCATTGCTGCGGCTGGCGGCGGATCGCTGGCTGCCCGGCATCGGCGCGCGCCTGCTGAGCACATCGCTGGCCGCCAGCCTGGCGGCTGCCCTGCTGCTCTACTACGGCCTGACCATCATCGGCCTGAACTCCTGGGGCAGGGTCATCTCCTGGAGCCTGATCACCACCTATGCCGCCCAGGCGCTGGACCTGGCGGCCTCGCTCGGGCTATCGGCGACGGCGGTCCTGGCCGGGGCCGGCTGCGCCTACGTCGGGCTGATGGTGCTGGCATTCCTCTACCTGGCACGCTTCGACTGGGTGCCGCTGCTGGCGCGGCGCCTCTCCGGCAGCGTGCTCGCCCTCGCCACCGCCGCCGGTTCCGGCACCGTCGCCATCGGCTTTTATCAGTTCTCCGCCGACCCCTGGATCGAGCAGGCCGAGCCGGTCAGCCTGACTTTCTTCCCGCGCCAGGCGACGCGCACCTTCCAGAGCCAGGCCATCGACAGCGCCGAGGCCGTGAAGCGCGACCAGCTGGAAGATGCCGCCCGCGCCGCCTACCGGCCGAACCCGGCGGCCGCGCGCCGGAACGTGATCCTGATCGTGGTCGACGCCCTGCGGCCCGACCACATGGGCGTGAACGGCTACGCGCGGGAAACCACGCCGAACCTGAGCCGGCTGGCCAAGGCCGGCGTCGTGCGCAACCTCGGTGCCGCGCATGCCTCATGCAGCGAGTCTTCCTGCGGCCTGCTAAGCCTGGCCAGCTCGAAGTACGTGCATCAATTCTCATCGCGGCCGTTCACCCTGCAGCAGGCGCTGGTGCAGCACGGCTACCGCATCCACCTGATCCTCGGCGGCGACCACACCAATTTTTATGGCCTCAAGGAATCCTACGGCAAGGTGGACAGCTACTTCGACGGCTCGTCGGCGCAGGGCTACTACATGAACGACGACCAGCTGGTGAGCGACCGCCTGGCCGGCTTCGCGGCCTCGGACGGCACACCCGTCATGATGCAGTTTCACCTGATGTCGGCCCACCCGCTGGGCAAGCGCCACCCTGACGCCCTGCGCTACCAGCCGGTGACGAATTACGCCAGAACCGGCATCCGCAGCGGGCTCGACGGCCCCAGTGCAAGCATCCTGAATTTTTACGACAACGGCGTGGTCCAGGTCGATATCGCCATCGCCAGCCTGCTCGACATCCTCGGGCGCAAGGGTTACCTGCGCGAGGCCCTGGTCGTGGTCACCGCCGACCACGGCGAACACCTGGGCGAGCGCGGCACCTTCGGCCATGGCGACAGCGTGGACGAACCCGCCCTGCGTGTGCCGCTGCTGTTCCTGTCCTACGGCTACCAGCCGTCCGCGCCGTTCGCCGGCAAGCGCACGGCCGCACAGGTGGACATCGCCCCCACCATCCTGGCCGAACTCGGCATGCCGATACCGGCGACCTGGGTCGGGCAGCCGCTGCAGCACCCCGCAGCGGCGCCTTACAGCTTTTTCCAGCAAGGCGCCAAGGTCGGATTGATCGATCACCGGCAGCCGGGTGGGCCATGGAAATACTGGATCAATGCCAGGACCAGCGACGAGCATGCCTACGACCTCGGCGACGATCCGGCGGAAAACCGGAATGCCATCGATAGCGTGACAGCGGAACGCAAGCAGGAATGGCGGCTGCGCGTGCTGCCCGGGGCGGCACAGTCGTTTTCCAGGCTTTGAGCAAAAGCGTCCGGCGAACGGGACCGCCCTGGCCGACGAAAGCGGATGTCGAAATGACAAAAGCCAACCCGCATGGGTTGGCTTTTTTCTGCATCTGGTGGACCGGAGGAGGATCGAACTCCCGACCTTCGCATTGCGAACGCGACGCTCTCCCAGCTGAGCTACCGGCCCGAAAGAGGGGCGGATTATAGCCAGTTTTGGAGGGGGCCGCCAGCTTCCCCTTGCCCCTCACCCCAGCCCTCTCCCCTCGGGGAGAGGGGGAAATGCATCAGGTTTCGTCGTCCTCGCCCGAGCCGGCGGCGGCGCGGCGCAGGCGGTCGTTGACGGCCAGCCAGGCTTCGCCGGCGGGCGGCTGCTGGACGAGGATGCGGATGCAGCCGAGGGAGTCGAGTTCGCGCAGGCTGGCATAGAGGTCGTGGGCGAAGCCGGCCGGTTCGGCCGGCGACTGCTTCCAGGTGACGAGGTCGTGGCTGATGGCCTGCACCGTCGGCGCCAGCACGGCCACCTTCTCGCCGGCGACGAGGGCATTGCGCAGCGCGAAGAGCAGGCCGTCGGAGGACACCAGCTGCAGCGGCGTGCGCGGTGCGTAGTGGGCATCGAGCGAGCCCGACACGCGCGGCGCGTCGGCATGGGGCGCGGCCGTTTCAGGCGCGCGGCCTAGCACGCGCGCGATGTCGGCGGCGCCGATGGCGCCTGGGCGCAGCAGCACGGGCGTGTCGCGCGAAAGATCCAGGATGGTGGATTCGATGCCGACCGGGCAGGCGCCGCCGTCGAGCACCAGCGGCACGCGACCGCCGAGCTCCTCGCGCACGTGGGCGGCGGTGGTCGGGCTGATGCGGCCGAAGCGGTTGGCCGAGGGCGCCGCCACGCCTCCGCCGTAAGCCGCAAGCAGTTCCAGCGCCAGCGGATGGTTCGGCACGCGCAGGCCGACCGTGTCCTGGCCGCCGGTGACGGCGTCCGGCACGTTTTCCTGGCGCTTGAGGATCAGGGTGAGCGGACCGGGCCAGAAGGCCGCGGCGAGCTGTTCGGCTTCCGGCGGCACCTCGCGCGCCCAGCGCGCCAGATGGCTCGCGTCAGGCAGATGCACGATCAGCGGATGGTCGGCGGGGCGGCCCTTGGCGGCGAAGATCTTCGCCACGGCGGCAGCATTGCCGGCGTCGGCGCCGAGGCCGTAGACGGTTTCCGTCGGGAAGGCGACCAGCTCGCCCGCGCGCAGCAGCGCGACGGCCCGTTCGATCTCAGGCCGCATCGCGCGCGCCGTGCATGAAAGCAAAAGTCAGTCTGCGCAACACGGCGCCTGCGAGAAGTATCAGACGGGCGGCAGCGTCTTCGCCAGCACCTTCTCGGTCTGGCGGGCGCGGAACTCGGAGAGCTGCTTCGCCAGGTCGCGATCGTTCAGCGCCAGCATGGCGACGGCGAACAACGCGGCATTGGTGGCGCCGGCCTCGCCGATGGCGAAGGTGGCGACGGGGATGCCGCCGGGCATCTGCACCATGGCCAGCAGCGAATCCAGGCCCTGCAGGTGTTTCGATGGCATCGGCACGGCGAGC
>JAEHDO010000106.1 GCA_016880375.1 Betaproteobacteria bacterium
CAGCCGATGCAGATGTGGCGGTCGACCAGCACGATGCCGTCGGCGCGCTTGAACGAGGCGCCGGTCGGGCAGACGTCCACGCAGGGCGGGTGGGCGCAGTGCTGGCACATCATCGGCAGCGACAGGGTGCTGCCGGTCTTGAGTTCCTTCAGGTCGATCTTGCGGATCCACTGCGCGTCGGTGCGCGGCTTCTTCACCTCGCCGAGGCCGTTTTCCTTGCCGCAGGCGCTGACGCATTCCGTGCAGCCGCTCTGGCAGCGCGTGGTGTCGATGAGCAGGCCCCAGCGGACTTTCGACGTGACCGGTTCATTCTCCGGCCTGGCGGCGGCGATCTCGATCAGGTTGATGCCGGGGGCGAGGGCAAGGCCGCCCACGGCGGCTGCGGATGCGGCGAGGAATTTTCGGCGCGCGCTGTTGTTTTCGCTCATGGCCGGACTCCCGTGGCGGCCTTCTGGCCGGGCTTCGGCTGGTGGCAGTCCCAGCAATCGAGCTTGACGGCGGCGTAGGCATGGCAGCTCTGGCAGAAGCCGCCGTCGCCGATGACGCTGCCGGTCTTCTGGCTGGCATGGCAGGCGATGCATTCGTTGAGGCTGTGCGGCTTGCTGCGGATGCCTTCGTGCATGGTCTTGTCGCGCTGGTGCTTGAGCAGCTTCATGTGGTCGCGCCGCATCAGGTCGGTCGACTCGACGCACTGGCCGGGCTTCTCGATGGTGATCGACGGCTTCGGCGTGCGGCCGGGCTCGGCGGCCTGCGCTGCCGCAAATGCCATGAAGGCAGGCGCTGGCACCAGAGTCAGTCCCGCCAGGACGGCGAGAGCGAGGCTGCGGAGGGTGCGGAAGGTCACGGTACGATTCTCCTCAAGCCGCGTCGCGGGCCTTACTCGCCCAGGCCCATCTGGATGTAGCCGGTCGGGCAGACGTCGGCGCAAATGTGGCAGCCGATGCACTTGCTGTAGTCGGTCGCCACGTAGCGGCCGGTGGTCGCCTCGGTCTTCTTGACGCGATACACCGCCGTCTGCGGGCAGTACACCACGCAGTTGTCGCACTCGAAGCACTGGCCGCAGCTCATGCAGCGCTTGGCTTCGGCGATGGCCTGCTTCTCGTCGAGCGGATCGAGGCGCTCCTGGAAGTTGCCCAGGGCCTGCTCCTTGTTCAGCGTGATGACGTTGCGGATGAGGCGCGGCGTGTAGCTGAAGTGGCCGAGGAACAGCTCCTTGTGCGTGATGACGTAGCGGTCGGAGCGGTTGTCGAAGTTGTGCACGGCGACGTTGGAGCTGTCGGTGCCGCGCAGCGGTTCGGTGGCCGGCTGCGGCTGCTTGCCCTTTTCGATCAGCTTGCGCTGCATGTCCCAGTAGTGCACGTCGATCTTGGCGCGCTTGTCCTGCTCCTCGCCGCGCAGAAAGCGGTCGATGCCCTCGGCGGCGATCCAGCCGTGGCCGATGGCGGTGGTGAGCAGGTGCGGGCGGATGACGTCGCCGCCCGTGAACACGCCGGGCTTGCCCTGCACCTGGTAGTTCTTGTCGGCGGCGATGTTGCCCTTGCCGGAATCGAACTCCTCGAGGCCGCTGAAGTCGACCGCCTGGCCGATGGCCGAGACGATCAGGTCGGCCGGGATCTCCTGCTCGGTGCCGGGCAGCATCTTGATCTCGAGCTTCGGCCCGACGAACTTGGCTTCGCACTGCGCCACGCGCAGCGCCGTGGCGCGGCCGTCCGCGCCGCGCACCACGCCGACCGGCGCCCAGCCGCCGCGGATGTCGATGCCTTCCGCCCGGG
>JAEHDO010000530.1 GCA_016880375.1 Betaproteobacteria bacterium
CCGCAGCAGAAAGACCTCGTTGCCGTTGTCATGGCCGTCGAGCCAGACCAGATCGAGTGCCGGGAAGCACTGCTCGACCGCGGCGCGGCCGTCTCCCACTTCAACGACCAGAATGCCGCCCGGCTTGAGGTGGCGACCCGCCTCGGCGATTAGGCGGCGGACGATGTCGAGGCCATCCTCGCCGGCCGCCAGCGCCAGCGCCGGCTCGTGGCGGTATTCCGCCGGCAGCGCACGCATGGCCCTGGCCGTGACGTAGGGCGGATTCGAGATGATGATATCGTAAGTGCGGCCTTCGAGCCCGGCAAACAGGTCGGAGTGGATGGGCTCGAGGCGCTGCTCCAGGCCATAGTCGGCGATGTTGCGGCGGGCCACTTCGAGGGCCTCGGGGGAAAGATCGACGGCATCGACATGCGCCCGCGGAAAAGTCAGCCCCAGCAGGACGGCAAGGCAGCCGGAGCCGGTGCATAGGTCGAGCGCTGCATGCACCTGCTCGGCATCGATCCAGGGGGCGAGGGCATCCTCGAGGAGCAGACCGGCGATGTGCGATCGCGGCACGATGACGCGTTCGTCGACGTAGAAGCGGTAATCGCCTAGCCAGGCTTCGTGTGTGAGGTAGGCGGCCGGGATGCGTTCTTCGATGCGGCGGGAGATGAGCGCCGCTACCGTTTCTTTTTCTGCGGTGGTGAGGCGCGCGCCGAGAAAGGGCTCCAGGCGGTCGAGCGGCAGGTGCAGGGCATGCAGGATCAGCCAGACCGCCTCATCGTAGGCATCCTGCATGCCATGGCCGAAATACAGCCCGGCTGCGTTGAAGCGGCTCACCGCCCAGCGCAGCACGTCGCGCAGCGTCAGCAATTCGGCGGGAATCATGAGAGAAGCAGCTTCAGGGTGCGCTCGTAGGTGCGCGAGAGCGGCTCGATATCGGCCACCGCAATGCACTCGTCGATCTTGTGGATGGTGGTGTTCAGGGGACCCAGTTCGATGACTTCGGGGCAGATGTCGGCGATGAAGCGGCCATCGGAGGTGCCGCCGCTGGTCGACAGTTCCGTTTCGATGCCGGCGGATTCACGAATTGCCTGCGATACCGCTTCGACCAGCCTGCCGCGCGGCGTGAGATAGGGTTTGCCGGACAGCGTCCACTCCAGCGTGTAGTCGACGCCATGGCGGTCGAGGATGGCGTGCACCCGTGCCTTCAGCCCATCCGGCGTGCTGGCGGTCGAGAAGCGGAAATTGAAGAGAAGCTCCGCGCTTCCGGGGACCACGTTGTCGGCACCCGTGCCGGCATGGAAGTTGGACACTTGCCAGGAGGTGGGGGGGAAGTATTCGTTACCCTTGTCCCAGACGGTCGTCGTCAGCTCGGCCAAGGCAGTTGCGATGCTGTGCACCGGGTTTTTTACCAGATGGGGATAGGCGATGTGCCCCTGCACTCCCTTGACGACCAGCCTGCCGGAAAGTGAGCCGCGGCGGCCGTTCTTGATGGTGTCGGCCAGGCGCTCCGCCGAAGTCGGTTCGCCGACGATGCAGTAGTCGAGCGTTTCGCCGCGGGCCACTAATGCCTCGACGACCCGCACGGTGCCATCCACGGCGCGGCCTTCCTCGTCGGAGGTGAGCAGCAGTGCGATGGCGCCGGCGTGATCGGGCCGGGCAGCGAGAAAGCGCTCCACTGCCGTGACGAAGGCAGCGATGCTGGTTTTCATGTCCGCCGCGCCGCGGCCGTAAAGGTAGCCGTCGCGCACTTCGGGCTTGAAGGGGTCGGATGTCCACTGGTCGAGTGGGCCGGGCGGCACCACGTCGGTATGGCCTGCGAAGCACAGAATCGGCGCTGTGCCCCCGCGCCGCGCCCAAAGGTTCGAGACGCCCTGGCGATCCAGGCGCTCCAGTTTGAATCCGAGCGGGGCGAGGCGCCGAGCAATGATTTCCAGGCAGCCGCCATCGTCGGGGGTGACCGAGCGGCAGGCGATCAATTCGCTAGCCAGCGTGAGGGTGTCGCTGGGCATCAGCCTGCTTGTTCGTCCAGGTTGAGGGTGAATTCCTTGAAGGATGCGCCACCTGGATTGGTCTTTTCAAAATCCAGTGCGGCTGTCGGCGCATTGGACTTCCTGTCTTCCGGGCCGGGAGTCCCCAGTTGGGAATTGTTGATGAGCCAGGACAGGTTCGTCGGCGAGTCGGCGTTCGCCAGCGCCTCCTCCAGCGTAATGATGTTTTCCTTGTAGAGCCGGAACAGGTCCTGCTCGAAAGTCTGGGAGCCCGGCGCCATGCTCTGCTCCATGGCCTCCTTGATGGCGTTGAGTTCGCCCTTCTCGACCAGTTCCTGGATGTGCCGCGTGTTGAGGAGGATTTCCACGGCTGGAAAACGCTTGCCGTCGGGTTTCTTCACCAGGCGCTGGGAGATGATGCACTTCAGGCTGACTGAAAGGTCGAGGAACAGTGCCGGCCGGTTTTCCAGGGCGTAGAAGTTGATAATGCGGTTGAGGGCGTGGTAGCTGTTGTTGGCGTGCAGCGTGGCGAGGCAGAGATGGCCTGTTTGCGCGTAGGCCAGCGCAGCCGCCATGGCTTCTCGATCGCGGATCTCGCCGATGAGGATGCAATCCGGCGCCTGGCGCATGGCGTTCTTCAGGGCGTTTTCCCACATCTTGGTGTCCAGGCCGATTTCACGCTGGTTGACCACCGACTTCTTGTGCTTGAAGAGGTACTCGATCGGGTCTTCCACTGTCAGGATGTGTCCCGATTTGTTGGCATTGCGGTGGTCGATCATTGCCGCCAGCGTGGTGGACTTGCCCGATCCAGTCGAGCCGACCACCAGCACCAGCCCGCGCTTTTCCATGATGACTTCAGTCAGCACGCTCGGCATGCCGAGTTCGTCCAGCTGGGGGATTTCGCCCTGAATGAAGCGCACCACGATGGCGATGGTGCCGCGCTGCCAGAACATATTGACGCGGAAGTTGCCGACATCGCGGACGCCGAAGGAGATGTTGATCTCCTTTTCCTCCTCGAAGTGCTTGATCTGATCGGGCTTGAGCATCTCATAAGCCATTTTCTGGATGGTGCCCGGATCCAGGATCTGCTGGTTGATGGGGATCGTCGTGCCCTGAATCTTGATGTGGATCGGCGCTCCGGCGGAGACGAAGATGTCCGAGGCCTTTTTTTCGGCCATCAGGTGGAAAAGCTTGTCGAATATCATGGCTTGCCTCCCGGAAGGGGGAATCGGTCAAATGCCGCGCAGCAACTCGTTGATGCCGACCTTGGCGCGTGTTTTCGCGTCGACCTGCTTGACGATGACGGCACAGTACAGGCTGTACTTGCCGTCGGCGGAAGGCAGGCTGCCCGAAACCACGACCGAACCGGCCGGCACGCGGCCATAGGTGATCTCGCCGGTGTCGCGGTTGTAGATACGCGTGCTCTGGCCGATGAACACGCCCATCGAGATGACGCAGTCGTCCTCGAGAATGACGCCCTCGACGATCTCAGAACGGGCGCCGACGAAGCAATTGTCGCCGATGATGGTCGGGTTGGCCTGCAGCGGTTCCAATACGCCGCCGATGCCGACGCCGCCGGACAGATGCACATTCTTTCCGATTTGCGCGCAGGAGCCGACCGTGGCCCAGCCATCCACCATGGTGCCCTCGTCGACATAGGCGCCGATATTCACGAAGGAGGGCATCAGCACGACATTGCGACCGATGAAGGCGCCGCGGCGCACCACGGCGCCGGGCACGACGCGGAAGCCGCCGCGCTCGAACTGCTCGGCGTCGTATTTGGCGAACTTGGTCGGCACCTTGTCCCAGTAGCGCAGGGCGCCGCCGTCCATGACGCGGTTGTCCTCGAGGCGGAAGGAGAGGAGAACCGCCTTCTTGACCCATTGATGGGTGATCCACTGGCCGTCGATCTTCTCGGCGACGCGCAGCTTGCCCTGGTCGAGCTGCGCGAGGACGAACTCGACGGCCTCGCCCACCTTGGCCGGCGCCTTGCCGGGCTGGATGCCGCTGCGGTCTTCCCAGGCTTGTTCGATGATCTGCTGAAAGTCCTGCATTGCGATTCCCTTCATAGTTTCCTGCAAAATGCTTCGATTCTCCGCGCCGCCTCAAGGCATTCGTCGAGGGGCGCCACCAGCGCGATGCGGACGAAGTTCTCGCCCGGATTGACGCCGCCCGATGCGCGCGCGAGGTAGCTGCCGGGCAGTACGGTCACATTATATTCACGCTGCAGGCCGAGGGCGAATTCGGTGTCATTTACCGGCGTGCGCGCCCACAGGTAGAAACCGGCGTCCGGCCGGGCCGTCTCGAGGTGTGCGGCGACGAGGGGGGTGACGGCATCGAACTTCTCGCGATAGAGGCGGCGGTTCTCGCGCACATGCGTTTCGTCGTTCCAGGCCGCCGTGCTGGCATGCTGCACGGGCGGGCTCATGGCGCAACCCTGATAGGTGCGATAGAGCCAGAACTTCTTCAGGAGGTCAGCGTCGCCGGCCACGAAGCCGGAGCGCAGGCCGGGCACGTTGCTGCGCTTGGACAGGCTGGAGAACATGACGATGCCGCGATAGTCGTCGCGGCCCAGGATGCGCGCCGCCTGCAGCACGCCCAGCGGCGGGGCGGCTTCGTCGAAATAGATTTCCGAATAGCATTCGTCGCTGGCGATGACGAAGCCGTAGCGGTCGGCCAGCGCGAACAGGCGCTTCCACTCCTCCAGGCCGAGGACCTTGCCGGTCGGATTGCCCGGCGAACAGACATAGGCGAGCTGGATGCGCTTCCAGACGGATTCTGAAATCGCGTCGAAATCCGAGCGGAAGCCGTTTTCGGGCAGATGGTTGAGAAATGCCGGCTGCGCCCCGGCGAGAAGCGCGGCGCCTTCGTAGATCTGGTAGAAGGGATTAGGGCTGAGCACCAGGGCGTCGCCGCGCGAAGGGTCGACGACGCACTGGGCGATGGCGAACAGGGCCTCGCGGGAACCGTTCACCGGGATCACCTGATTCACGGTGTCGGGTTCAGGAACGCCGTAGCGGCGCGCCAGCCAGCCGGCAATCGCCTCGCGCAAGGCATCGCTGCCGGAGGTCGTGGGATAATTCGCCAGCCCCTGAAGATGGGCGGAGAGCGCCTCTTTTATGAAGGCCGGCGTGGCGTGCTGCGGCTCGCCGATGGAGAGGCGGATCTCGCGCAACCCCGGCGCAGGCTGGATGCCCCGGAACAACTGGCGCAGCTTTTCGAACGGGTAGGGGTGGAGCTTGTCGAGTTTTGGATTCACGTCTTGTCTGCGGCAATGAACAGTTTGCCGCTTCTTCTCGGTAATGACGAATTATAAGTGCGCCTGCCATGCCGGCCAAGAAAATGAGCGAAGCGAGTTTCGCCAAAAACACCGTTGCCGTGATTTCGCTGCTTGCCGGTGCCACGATATGGGGCCTCATCTGGCATCCTTATCGCGTGCTGGAAGGCATGGCCGTATCCGCCGTGCTTGCGGCCACGCTGACCTATTTCGTCGCGCTCCTCCTTGGTTTCCCGCTGTTTCGCCTTCAGCTGGCCGGTTTCAGGCCGAGCTGGATGCTGGCATTGATCGGACTGGTCGCGGGAAGCTGCAACCTGGGCTATGTCCTGGCGACGGTACACGGCGAGGTGATGCGGGTGTTGCTGTTGTTCTACCTGGCGCCGCTGTGGACCGTGCTGCTGGCCCGTCTGCTGCTGAATGAGAAAGTCAGTCTCCCCGGTTCGGCGGTGATCGCGCTGTCGCTGGCCGGCGCTGTTGTCATGCTGTGGCAGCCCAGCCTGGGCATGCCCCTGCCGGAAAAGGGGGCCGAATGGCTCGGCCTGGCGGCCGGTTTTCTTTTCGCCCTTGCCAATGTGCTCATCCGCAAGGCGCAGGATCTGTCCATCGAGGTCAAGTCGATGGCCGTTTTTGCCGGGGTGGTGGCTGTGGGGCTCTGCGTGCTGCCGTTCGAGCCGAGCCCCGCTGTCCTGCCGCCGATGGCGGGCTGGCTGCTCATCGGTTTGGTCGGTGTTGTGCTGCTGGCAACGAACCTCTTTGTCCAGTACGGCCTGACACATACGCCCGCCAACCAGGCCATCGTCATCTTTCTCTTCGAGCTGGTGGTCGCCGCGCTGGCTTCATGGCTGCTGGCGGGCGAGGCCATGACCCTGAAGGAGTGGATCGGCGGGGCATTGATCGTCGCCGCAAGCCTGTTCTCCGGGAAACTGGCAGAACGTGAGGCCCATCCGGCTTGCTAGAATTCGCCTTCGTACCTTATACGTACAACACAGTGGCCGTCACCTTCCCCAACAGTCCGTTTTCCCTGCATCAGCCATTTCCCCCGGCCGGCGACCAGCCGGAAGCCATCGAAAAACTGGTCGAAGGCATTCAGGACGGCCTGATGTACCAGACGCTGCTTGGCGTCACCGGCTCCGGCAAGACTTACACCATGGCCAACGTCATTGCCCGGCTGGGCCGGCCGGCGATGGTGCTGGCGCCGAACAAGACGCTGGCGGCGCAGCTCTATTCGGAGTTCCGCGAGTTCTTTCCGGAGAATGCCGTCGAGTATTTCGTCTCCTATTACGATTATTACCAGCCGGAGGCCTACGTCCCTTCCCGCGACCTGTTCATCGAGAAGGATTCCTCGATCAACGAGCACATCGAGCAGATGCGGCTCTCGGCGACGAAATCCCTGCTGGAGCGGCGCGACGTGGTCATCGTCGGCACTGTTTCGGCCATCTACGGCATCGGTGATCCAGTCGATTATCACGGCATGATCCTGCACCTGCGGGAGGGCGAGCGCATCGGCCAGCGCGACGTCATCAAGCGCCTGGCCGAGATGCAGTACGAACGGAACGAGGTGGATTTCCACCGCGGCATCTTCCGCGTGCGCGGCGATGTGATCGACATCTTTCCGGCCGAGAACGCGGAATATGCCCTACGCCTGTCACTCTTCGATGATGTGATCGAGTCGCTGCAGCTGTTCGATCCGCTGACCGGCCACCTGCGTCAGAAACTGGGCCGTTTTACTGTGTATCCCTCCAGCCACTACGTCACGCCGCGCGAGACTGTGTTGCGTGCCGTCGAGGCCATCAAGCTCGAATTGCGCGCGCGGATCGAGGATTATCAGAAGAACCAGAAGCTGGTGGAATGCCAGCGAATCGAGCAGCGCACCCGCTTCGACCTGGAGATGCTCAATGAGCTGGGGTTCTGCAAGGGCATCGAGAATTATTCGCGCCACCTCTCCGGGCGCAAGCCGGGCGAGCCGCCGCCGACGCTGATCGACTACCTGCCGCCGGATTCCCTGATGTTCATCGACGAATCCCACGTCACCATTCCGCAACTGGGCGGCATGTACAAGGGCGACCGCTCGCGCAAGGAAAACCTGGTGGAGTACGGCTTCCGCCTGCCTTCCGCCCTCGACAACCGGCCGTTGCGCTTCGACGAGTTCGAGAAGCTGATGCCGCAGACCGTTTTCGTCTCGGCCACCCCGGCGGAATACGAGCGGACCCACCAGTCGCAGGTGGTGGAGCAGGTGGTGCGGCCGACGGGCCTGGTCGACCCGCAGGTCATCGTGCGGCCGGCCTCGACCCAGGTGGACGATCTGCTCGGCGAGATCAAGCTGCGCACTGCGCAGAACGAGCGCGTCCTCGTGACCACCCTGACCAAGCGCCTGTCCGAGGACCTGACCGACTATTTGGGCGAGAACGGCATCAGGGTGCGCTACCTGCATTCCGATATCGAAACCGTGGAACGGGTCGAAATCATTCGCGACCTGCGCTTGGGGGAGTTCGACGTGCTGGTCGGCATCAACCTGTTGCGCGAGGGGCTGGACATCCCGGAGGTGTCGCTGGTGGCCATTCTGGATGCGGACAAGGAAGGTTTCCTGCGCTCGGAACGATCCCTGATCCAGACCATGGGCCGGGCGGCGCGCCACCTCAACGGCACGGCCATACTTTACGCCGACAAAATGACGGATTCCATGATGCGCGCCATGGCCGAGACCGGGCGCCGCCGCGCAAAGCAGATGCTTTTCAACGAGGCCAACGGCATCACGCCGAAAAGCATTTCCAAGCGCATCAAGGACATCATCGATGGCGTATACGATCACGAGATCGCCGCCGAAGCCCTAGAAGTGGCAGAGGATCGGGCACGCTACGAGGCGATGGACGAGAAGGCCCTGTCGAGGGAAATCCGCCGGTTGGAAAAACGCATGCAGGAGAGCGCTAGAAACCTCGAATTCGAGGAAGCTGCCGCCGCCCGTGACGAATTGTTCCGACTCAGGAAGCTCGCTTTCGGGGTGGGGGAGCATGATGCCTTCGATTCGAAGGATACTGCATGACCCATATTCTTTTTGTCTGCATGGGTAATATCTGTCGCTCCCCAACAGCCGAGGGCGTTACAAGTAAATTACTTATAAACAATGGATTGGAATCTATTATTAAAGTAGATTCTGCTGGTACGCACGACTATCATGTCGGCGAACCGCCCGATCCCCGCACCCGCGAGGCAGCCATGAAACGGGGCATCGACCTGTCGGGCCTGCGAGCACGCAAAGTGGCCCCCGAGGATTTCGAGCGCTTCGATCTGCTGCTGGCAATGGACCACGGCAATCTGGCCTTGCTGAAGCGCGGCGCCCGGCCCGAACACCATGCCAAGCTGGGACTGTTCATGAGCTACGCATCCCGTTTCGTCACGGACGAAGTTCCCGATCCCTATTATGGCGGAGAGCGGGGATTCGAACTCGTGCTGGACATGGCCGAGGATGCGGCGCGCGGATTGATCGAATCCTTGCAGCGCTGAAAATGAAAAGGCCAGCGAACGCTGGCCTTTTCATTTAGGAAAGTTCGCCGCTACTTGTGGGTTTCCACCTGGTTCAAGGGCTCGCTGCTGACCATTACGGTCGCTTTGGGTTTGCGTCCGAGGCGAATTTCCGGTTCAGCCGGAATCGACATCGGGGCCTTGTCCCGGCTGGTTTCCACCATCACCAGGCCGGTTTCCTGCAAGGCGACTGAAATATCGACTTGCGGCTTGACGGGGGCCGGCATGGAAACGGGGGCGGGAACGGGTTCGGTGGCCACTATCGGCTCAGGGGCGGATGCGACAACCTCCTCCACCTGCACCGGCGGTGCCACAACCGGGACCGGGGCCAAGGCAGGTTCAGTTGCGTGGCTGGAGACAGCGGCTTCAACGGTTTCCTCCTCGACAGGAAGGGGTACGGGAGCCGGAGCCGACTCGATCGCGGGCTCTGCCGGCGTGACCGGCTCGAAAGCCAGGGGAGCCTGTTCGACCACTTGAGGCATGACCTCAGGCGTGGCAGGAAGCTGCTCGGCTACGGTTTGCACAGCCACGACGGCTGGTTCCTCGGGACGGCGTTCGCCGCGATCCCGACCACGGCCGCGGCGACCGCGGCGGCCGCGACGTTCTTCCTGCGATTCGGTGGTCGCGCCGGGGGCAGGCGACTCCAGAACGCCCGTCAGGGGGGCGATGGGCGCCTCGGTTGGCCGCGGTTCCTGCTGGCGAGGTTGCCGCGGCTGACGTGGTTCCTGCCCTTGCCGTTCTGTACGCTCACCGCGCTCCTGCCGGTCTGGGCGTTCCTGACGAGGACGGCGTTCGCCGCGCGCTTCCTGTTCTGGACGGGGTGTTTGCTGTCCGCGCGGCCGCTGTTCCTGGCGGTCGCGCGGCTCCTGGCGGCCACGCTCGCTGCGATCGCGTCCGCGGCCGCGTTCGCCACGGCCTTCACGCGCCTGCTCGCGCCGCGCCGGCGGTTCGGCCTTGGCGACAGGGGCTGGCTCGGCTTTGCGGTTGCCACGGAACCAGCCGAAGATCTTGTCGATGATGCCGGGCTGCTCTACCGCGGCGGGGCGAGCAGTCTGCGCTGCAGGCCTGGGCTCGACAATGGGAGCCGGCTGCGACGGCGTGATGCCCTTGACGGCGGCTTCGGGACGGCTGGGCCGCGCCTCGGTTTGCGCCGAAGGCGGCTGATAGTCCTCGGTCGGAGGTGTCTCGACCATCTTGTAGCTCGGCAGGGCCTGGTCTTCCTGGTTCAACTGGTCATGCCGCAGTCGCACGATCTCATGGGCAGGCGTTTCCAGGTGGGTATTCGGAATGAGGACGATGTTGACCTTGTGCCGCATTTCGATGGTGCGAATGTCGTCGCGCTTCTCGTTGAGCAGGAAGGTGGCGACATCGACGGGAATCTGAACGTGGAGTGCGCCGGTATTCTCCTTCATCGACTCCTCTTCGAGGATGCGCAGGATGTGCAGGGCGGCCGACTCGGTGCTGCGAATGTGGCCGGTTCCGGTGCAGCGCGGGCAGGTGATGTAGGTCATCTCGGCCAGGGCGGGGCGCAGGCGCTGGCGCGACAGTTCGAGCAGGCCGAAGCGGGAAATCTTGCCGGTCTGGACGCGCGCACGGTCGAAGTGGAGTGCATCACGCAGGCGGTTCTCCACCTCGCGCTGGGCGCGCGGGTTTTCCATGTCGATGAAGTCGATGACGATGAGTCCGCCAAGGTCGCGCAGGCGCAACTGGCGGGCGATCTCGTCGGCCGCCTCGAGGTTGGTGCGCAGTGCAGTCTCCTCAATGTCGGCGCCGCGCGTGGCGCGTCCGGAGTTGACGTCGACGGCTACCAGCGCCTCGGTGTGGTCCACCACGATGGCGCCGCCAGAGGGCAGGGTGACTTGCCGGCCAAACGCAGTCTCGATCTGGTGCTCGATCTGGAAACGCGAGAAGAGCGGCACGTCGTCATGGTAGCGCTTCACGCGGGCGACGTTGCCCGGCATGACATGGCTCATGAACTGCTGTGCCTGCTCGTAGATGTCATCGGTGTCGATGAGGATCTCGCCGATGTCGGGTTGGAAATAGTCGCGGATGGCGCGAATGACCAGACTGCCTTCCTGATAGATTAGGAACGGACCCTTCTGGCCACCTGCCGCGCCTTCGATGGCTCGCCACAGCTGCATCAGGTAATTGAGGTCCCACTGCAGTTCCTCGGCGCAGCGTCCGATTCCAGCAGTGCGGGCGATCAGGCTCATGCCCTGCGGCACGTCGAGCTGGTCCATGGCCTCGCGCAGTTCGTTGCGATCCTCGCCTTCGATACGGCGCGAGACACCACCGCCGCGAGGATTGTTGGGCATCAGCACCAGGTAGCGGCCGGCCAGGGAAATGAACGTGGTCAGGGCTGCACCCTTGTTGCCGCGCTCGTCCTTGTCTACTTGGACGATCAGTTCCTGGCCTTCCTTGAGCGCTTCCTTGATGGTTGCGCGGTTCGGCTCGACGCCGTCCCTGAAATAGGCGCGCGAAACTTCCTTGAAGGGGAGAAACCCGTGTCGTTCGGCGCCGTAATCGACGAATGCCGCCTCGAGGCTGGGCTCGATGCGGGTAATCACGGCCTTGTAGATGTTGCTCTTGCGTTGTTCCTTGGCGGCCGATTCGATGTCGAGGTCAATGAGCTTTTGGCCATCGACGATCGCGACGCGGAGTTCCTCTGCCTGCGTCGCATTGAACAGCATGCGTTTCATTGTTTTGTTCTCCCGCGCGCAAACACGGGGAAACAAACCGCATCCGATTCTGGCGGACTGTATTAGTTTTGCTTGTTTGAGATCATCAAAGGCGTCAAGGGCAAACTAATTCCGGGTTTGTCTCTTTCGTCCTGAAGAGTGCTCAGGACGGCATGTTCCGCGTGTGCTATGTGCGCGCAATTCAAGTAGTATCGCTACTTGCGGTGAGCGAATTAACCTTTGTCTAGTTCGCTTGAGCCGGTTCTAATCGGCTGCACCCCGGCGCGCTGTCCATGCCACTTCGGGTCATGGGGCGCGCATCCGGAACCAACCTGAATTATTCTTCATGGCAGGTTCCCAAGGTGGGCAAACCAGTCGACAGTATATTCAAAATGAAGGGGTTAAGCAAAGCTTCCGTTACCCGCCAGCGGATCGGCGAGGAAGCGGAAGGCCAGCGCATAGATAACTACCTCCTGCGCGTCTGCAAGGGGGTACCGAAAAGCCACGTCTATCGCATCCTCAGAAGCGGCGAGGTGCGTGTCAACAGCAAGCGGGTCGGACCCGAGTACCGACTTCAGCCAGGCGATGAAGTGCGTATCCCCCCCCTGCAACTTGGCGCCGAGCGAAAACCGGTGGTACCGGTCGGGCGGGAATACCGCATTGTCCATGAGGATGACGGCTTGCTGGTGGTCGACAAGCCGTCTGGCATGGCTGTGCATGGCGGCAGCGGGGTGAGTTTTGGCGTCATCGAGCAA
>JAEHDO010000531.1 GCA_016880375.1 Betaproteobacteria bacterium
AGGGCGCGGATGACTTCCTCGCCGAAGACGTCCTCGTAGCAGATGTTCACCGCCACCTTCTCGCCGGCGATGGCCAGCGACGGCTGGACGGCAGCGCCGGCGGTGAAGTTCGACATGGGAATCTTCAGCAGGGCCAGCGTCCAGGCGAAGGCCGGCGGCGTGAACTCGCCGAAGGGCACCAGATGGTGCTTGCTGTAGACCTGCGGGCCGTTCGCCGCAAACGTCACGGCGCTGTTGTAGTAGCGTCCCTGCGCGTCCTGCGCGGCGATGCCGAGCAGGACGTTGCCGTCCAGCCCAAGCGCCGGCCGGCGCAGTTCCGCGACGTAATCGCGCGGCAGCTGGTCGAGCATGAGCGGCAGCGCGGTTTCCGGCAATACGACGAGTTGCGCCGGATGGGCGCGCGCCAGGCGCAGGTAGGTGTCGAGAGATTGCTGCAGGCGCTCGGGCTGCCACTTCAGGCTCTGCTCGATGTTCCCCTGCAGCAGGCTCACGCTGAACGGCCTGCCGGCAGGCTGCGTCCATTCGATGCGCATCAGGCCTGCGCCAACCGCCAGCAGCGCAACGATCGCAGCGCCCGCCCGCAGCCAATGCCGGCGCTCACCGAAAGTCAGCCCCAGCAGGACGGCGATCAGCGCAGCGACAAAGCCCACGCCATATACGCCGAGCACGGGTGCGAAGCCCGCCAGCGGGCTGGGCGGCGTCTGGGCGTAGCCAAAGGCCAGCCAGGGAAATCCCGTCAGCACCCAGCCACGCAGCCATTCGGCCAGTGTCCAGGCGGCCGCGGCCAGCAGCGCGTCCGTGAGCAAGCGATGGCAGCGCAGCCATGCAAAGAGGAAGCCCGCCAAGGCCGGGAACAGCGCCAGCAGGCAGCAGAACAGAAAGGCCGCCAGCCCGGCAAGCAACGGCGGCATGCCGCCGAAGACGTGCATGCTGACATACACCCACGAAACGCCGGCAAGGAACAGGCCCGCGCCGAAGGCAAAACCGAGGCTGGCCGCCCGGCGCGGCGAAGCGTCCCGCCAGAGCCATGCCAGCGCCGCCAGGGCGAGGATCGGCAGGGGGAACAGCTGGAAGGGGGCAAAACCGAGAACCGAGGCGGCGCCGAGGAGGAAGGCCGCAGCGAAATGCAGCATTGCCCGGCTCATGCCGCCGCTTGCGGCCGATCCACCAGCAGCGTGTGCACCCGCCGGCTGTCGGCCCGCAGCACCTGGATGCGCAGGCCGCCGACCTGCACGACCTCGCCGCGCTTGGGCAGGCGGCCAAGGTGATGGATCACCATGCCGCCGACGGTATCGAACTCCGCATCGCTGAAATGCGTGCCGAAGGCAGCGTTGAAATCGGCGATCTCGGTGATGGCCTTGACGCGGTAGTGGCCGGCCTGGTCGAGCAGGATGTTGTCGGCAGCCTCGTCGAAATCGTATTCGTCCTCGATGTCGCCGACGATCTGCTCGAGCACGTCCTCGATGGTCACCAGCCCGGCGACACCGCCATATTCGTCCACGACAATGGCCATGTGGTTGCGCGAGGCGCGGAACTCGCGCAGCAGCACGTTGAGGCGCTTCGAGTCGGGTATGAAGATCGCCGGACGCAGCATGTCGCGCACGGCGACGTCCTCGCCGGCATGCAGGCGCAGCAGGTCCTTGGCGAGCAGGATGCCGATGACGTCGTCGCGATTCTCCCCGGTGACGGGGAAGCGCGAATGCGCCGTCTCGATCGCCTTGGCCGTCATGGCGGTGGCGGAATCGGCGACCGAGATCACTTCCATCTGCGCGCGCGGGATCATGATGTCGCGCACCTGCATGTCGGAAACGGCCAGCGCCCCCTCGATGATGGAGAGGGCGTCGGCGTCGAGCAGGTTGCGCTCGAAGGCGGAATGCAGCAGCGCAATGAGCTGCTCGCGATCCTCCGGCTCGCGCATCAGCAGCGCGGAGAGGCGTTCCAGCAGCGACGGTCGGCTCGGAGAAGGTTCCATGCGGAATCAATAAGGATCGGGATAACCGAGGCGCGCCAGGATTTCGCATTCCCTGGCCTCCATGGCGCGGGCGTCTGCGCCCGTCTCGTGATCGTATCCCTGCAGATGCAGCATACCATGCACGACGAGGTGGGCGAAATGGGCGACGGCCGGCTTGCCCTGCTCTGACGCCTCGCGCAACACCACCGGCAGGCACAGCACCAGGTCTCCGTTCAGCATGGGCTCGCGCGCATAGGGAAAAGTCAGAACGTTGGTGGCGTAGTCCTTGCCACGGAACTGTGCATTGAGGGACCGGCCTTCCTCCGCATCGACGAAGCGCACGGTGAGCTCGGCTGCGCCCGGGTGCGTCGCGCGCACCCACTTGCGCACCTCAACGCGCGTCGGCAACGAAGCCTCCCTGACGGCGTACTGCACGCTCAGGCTAAGTCGCGCCGGCGTCGCGCGTTTTTTCGTGCTTTTCATAGGCGGAGACGATGCGCGCCACCAGCGGGTGGCGCACCACGTCCTCGGCGAGAAATTCGCTGAAGGCGATGCCGCGCACCTCACGCAGGATGCGCGAGGCCTCGATCAGCCCGCTCTTCATGCCGCGCCCGAGGTCGATCTGGGTGACGTCGCCGGTGACCACCGCCCGCGCACCGATGCCGATGCGCGTGAGAAACATCTTCATCTGTTCCGGCGTGGTGTTCTGCGCTTCGTCGAGGATGATGAAGGCGTGGTTGAGCGTGCGCCCGCGCATGTAGGCGAGCGGCGCGATTTCGATGGCCTGGCGCTCGAAGAGTTTCGCCACCTTGTCGAAGCCCATCAGGTCGTAGAGCGCGTCGTAGAGCGGGCGCAGGTAGGGATCCACCTTCTGCGCGAGGTCGCCCGGCAGGAAACCGAGGCGTTCGCCGGCCTCGACGGCAGGGCGCGTCAGCACGATCCTGCTGACCTGGTCGCGCTCGAAGGCGTCGACCGCCGAGGCCACCGCGAGATAGGTCTTGCCGGTGCCGGCCGGACCGATGCCGAAGGTGATGTCGTGCTCCTGGATCTGACGCAGGTATTGCACCTGGCGCGGCGTACGGCCATGCAGCTCCGGCTTGCGCGTGAGCAGGCCGGGCGCCGGCCTTCCCGCTTGGCCGCGATTGGCCAGTTCGACCAGTCCGAGCTGGATGGCGTCGATGGAAAGATGCTCGGCCGCCTCGGCATAGAAATGCTGCAGGGCAGTGGCCGCCTGCGCCGACTGGGCGGGATGGCCGCGCACGCTGAAGCGCTCGCCGCGGCGGGCGATGGCGACGTCGTAGGCGGCCTCGATCTGGCGCAGGTTCTCGTCCAGCGCGCCGCACAGGTTGGCGAGGCGCTGGTTGTCGACGGGCGACAGTACGACTTCGAGGGGTTTGGGCCTGTTGGCTTTCACGATTCGCGGGTGGCGATCTCGCCGCGCAGCGAATGCGGCAGGGCACTGGTGATGACGACGTCGACGAAGCGGCCGATCAGGCGCGCAGCGTGAGCGGAACCGCCAAAATTGACGATGCGGTTGTTGTCGGTGCGGCCGGCCAGTTCGCTCGCGTCCTTCTTCGAGACGCCCTCGACCAGGATGCGCTGAACCGTGCCGACCATCGCCGCGCTGATGGCCTGCGCCTGCGCCTCGATGCGTTTCTGCAGGCGCATCAGGCGCTGCGTCTTGACCTCCGCCGGGGTGTCGTCGGCGAGTTCCGCCGCCGGCGTGCCGGGGCGCGAGCTGTAGATGAAACTGAAGGAAGCATCGAAGCCGATCTCCTCGATCAGCTTCATGGTCGCCTCGAAATCGGCGTCCGTCTCGCCGGGAAAGCCGACGATGAAATCGGTGGACAGCGAGATGTCGGGCCGCGCCGCGCGCAGCTTGCGCACGACGGACTTGTATTCCAGCGCCGTGTAGCCGCGCTTCATCGCCGCCAGCACGCGGTCGGAGCCGGACTGCACGGGCAGGTGCAGGTGGGACACCAGCTTGGGCAGGTGCGCATAGACATCGAAGAGGCGCTGCGTCATCTCGCGCGGGTGCGAGGTGGTGTAGCGGATGCGTTCGATGCCGGGAATATCGTGCACGCACTCGAGCAGGAAGGCGAAGTCGGCCACGTCTCCGTCGCTCATCGCGCCGCGATAGGCGTTCACGTTCTGGCCAAGCAGGGTGACTTCCTGCACGCCCTGCGCCGCCAGCCCGGCGATCTCCGCCAGCACATCGTCGAGCGGTCGGGAGATCTCCTCGCCGCGCGTGTAGGGCACGATGCAGTAGGTGCAGAACTTGCTGCAGCCCTCCATGACGGAGACGAAGGCGGAGCCGCCCTCGACGCGCGCCGGCGGCAGGGCGTCGAACTTCTCGATTTCCGGGAAGGAGACATCCACCTGCGGCCTGCCAGAGGCGCGGCGCTCGCGGATGAGCTGCGGCAGGCGGTGCAGGGTCTGCGGGCCGAAGACGAGATCGACGTAGGGCGCGCGCCGCACGATGGCATCGCCCTCCTGGCTCGCCACGCAGCCGCCGACGCCGATGACGAGGTCGGGCTTCGCCTGCTTGAGCAGCCGCACGCGGCCGAGGTCGTGGAAAACCTTCTCCTGCGCCTTCTCGCGCACCGAGCAGGTATTGAAGAGGATGATGTCGGCGTCCTCGGGGGAATCGGTCTTGACGATTCCCTCGGCGGCGAGCACGTCGACCATGCGGTCGGAATCGTACTCGTTCATCTGGCAGCCGAAGGTCTTGATGTAAAGCTTTTTGGCCACTAATTCTGCAGGGCGGATTTTTTCTGCTTGATGAGCTGCTCGGCGACTTCCGCCTCCTCCTGGGTCAGCACCCAGACGCGCTGCACCGTGCCGTACTCGTCGAGCTTGTAGAGCACGGGAACCGGCTGCTGGACGGCGCCCGACATGACGATGCGGTTCTGCGTATCGCGGATCTGCAGGCTGGCCGCAAGTCGCAGCGTCTGGTCGTTGAACTGGGCGTAGCCGTTATTCGGCGGACTCATCGTCGCCAGCGGCCCGTTTTGCAGCGCCGGCCGCACGAT
>JAEHDO010000532.1 GCA_016880375.1 Betaproteobacteria bacterium
CACGCGCATTGGCGTAGAAGGTCGTTTCCTCATCGATTTCACCTGCCGCGCAGTGGCAGACGATGCTGTTGGGACGGTTCTTGGTCAGCAGTTCGATATAGCCAGCGTGGGCTTCGACACAGATGCCACGCCATCCACGCTCCTCGAAGGTCAAGCTGTTGCTGAAGCGTCGTCCGTCGATACAACCGACTTCCACGAAGAAGCCCTCCGCCCTGTCTCGAAACAGGGCGTCAAGAATTACGTCTTCACCGTGCTGGCTGTAATACATAGACTGACTCATACCCCTGGCGGCGAAACAGTATTGCTTGGTGAAAATATCTGCCGGTCGCCAAGGAAGAAGAGCGCTAGTGCGAGGGATTCCTCGAGATTGGACTCGTGGGTGTCGATGACGAGTTCCGGCCTATCTGGTTCCTCGTAAGGCGAACTTATTCCGGTATATCCCGCAATGTCGCCGGATCTGGCGCGCTGGTAGTATCCCTTGACGTCGCGAGCTTCGCATACCTCCAGCGGACAGCGCACATAAACCTCAATGAAATCTCCGTGCGGCATCAAGCTCCGCACACGTTCGCGATCTGCGCGAAACGGGGAAATGAAAGCTGTAATTACGATCACGCCCGACTCGGCAAACAACTTCGCCACTTCACCGACCCGGCGGATATTCTCATGCCGATCATCATCCGAAAAACCGAGATCCGAACACAGGCCGTGACGAATGTTGTCGCCATCAAGCACGAACGCCAATCCGTCATTTTCGACAATCCGCTTCTCCAGCGCATGTGCCAGGGTTGTCTTGCCAGAACCCGATAGGCCCGTGAGCCAAACCACGGCGCCTTTTTGTCGATTTCGAGTTTCGCGATCCCGTCGGCTAACGGCAGATTGCTGCCAGACTATGTTCTTTGAATTCACAAAAGACCCTTTGCGGCAACTTTAGAGCCGCCAGTAGGTAAATCCGGCTCCAACGAGGATGGATGGCGCTAGCGATGACTTCACGTCAACAACCACGCCCCCTGCTTGCAAATAATTCGATATCTCGATCTCGGACCACGTCCTGAATTGCGAATGGGCGACGGCAATCACCAAGCCCTCGGCCTTGGGAAGACGATCCAGGGGACGCAATTCAATTCCATATTCGTGCATTGCCTCGTCAGGGTTGGCAAAGGGATCGCTCACGGCGACATCAATCCCGAAACTTTCCAATTCCCGAATAAGGTCGGGCACCTTTGAGTTACGCAAATCGGCGCAATTTTCCTTGAACGTCAGGCCTAGAACATTAACCTTGGCGCCCTTCACGAACACCCCTGCCTGGATCATCAGCTTGACTGTTTTCTCCGCAACGAACTTTCCCATTCCGTCGTTGATGCGGCGGCCGGCCAATATGACTTCCGGGTGATACCCCAGCATTTCGGCCTTGTGCGTCAGGTAGTATGGGTCGACCCCGATGCAATGCCCGCCGACGAGACCGGGACTGAACTTGAGGAAGTTCCATTTCGTTCCCGCGGCCTCCAGCACTTCGGTCGTATCGATACCGAGTCGATCAAAGATGAGCGCAAGCTCGTTCATCAGTGCAATGTTGAGGTCGCGCTGCGTATTTTCGATCACCTTCGCTGCCTCGGCAACCTTGATGCTCGAGGCGCGGTGCACTCCGGCTGTAATCACAGCCTCATACAGCTTCGCCACCTTCGCCAGAGTCTGCTCATCATCGCCAGACACTACTTTGAGGATCTTCGTTAGCGTGTGTTCCTTGTCGCCCGGATTGATGCGTTCGGGCGAATAGCCAATGTGGAAGTCTTGTTTCCACTTGAGGCCCGAGTGCTGCTCCAGTACTGGCACACAGATATCCTCGGTGGCGCCAGGATAGACGGTGGACTCGTAAATGACGAGTGCGCCCCGTTTCATGTACTTGCCGACCGTAGTGCTTGACGAAACCAGCGGCGAAAAATCAGGCTGATGCGCCTCATCGACCGGTGTCGGTACCGCAACCACGATAAAGTCGGCGCCGGCGAGACGGCTTGGATCGGTGGTGCACACGAGCAGGGCTGCGGCACGCAAGTCGTCACCCGATACTTCGCCGGTCGGATCGCGAAAATCCTGATAGGCAGCCACCTTGGCCGCCGAGAGGTCGTAGCCGATAGTCCTGAACTTCTTGCCGAATTCCACAGCAAGGGGTAGCCCGACATAGCCGAGCCCGACAACAGCGATAGTGGTGTCCGATGCAATCATGACGTGCTTTGTTGGTCTACGGTTTCGAGTTCCTGGCGCAACATGTCAATTTCCTGACGCAAGGACGAATATTCTGCCTCTTTGGCCTGCAAAAACTCCTTGGTCAAGCTCAATTTGGCCGCAATGCCGGAAGGGGTGAGGAGATACGTATAGGCGAGCTTGTGGTCGCTGCGGCGAAAATTGTCGGCCTTCACGAGGCCCTTTTCCAGCAGGGCGCGCATCAAGTAATGGGTCTTGCCCAAGCTAACGCCGAGTTGGCGCGCAAGCTCTCTTTGGCTGATCTCAGGCCGCTCCTCGATCAGTCGAAGAATCCGGAAGTGGCTGGCATCGTGCGGGGTCATTTGCCTAGCGTTCAATCGTTGAACGCGGACTATAGCATGCACATTTAACCACCACAAACGCCCGTTCAGACCCCGAAATACTCGCGATACCAGCTGACGAAACGACGTACGCCTTCCTCGACTGGAGTAGCCGGTGCGAAGCCCGTATGGGCGCGCAGTTCGTCGGTGTCGGCGAAGCTCGCCGGCACATCCCCCGCTTGCAGAGGGAGAAAGTTCTTTTTCGCTTCCTTGCCCAGCGCCTTTTCCAGCGCGCCGATGTAGTCCATCAGCCCGACGGGATCGTGGTTGCCGATGTTGAACACGCGATAGGGCGCCCAACTGGTACCGGGGTCGGGTGTGTCGGCTACGAACGATGGATTCGCCGTGGCGGGCCGGTCGATGACGCGCACCGTGCCTTCGGCGATATCGTCGATGTAGGTGAAGTCGCGGCGCATCTTGCCGTGGTTGAAGACGTCGATGGGGCGATCTTCGAGGATGGCTCTGGCGAAGAGGAACAGCGCCATGTCGGGCCGACCCCAGGGGCCGTAGACGGTGAAGTAGCGCAAGCCGGTCGTCGGCAGATTGAACAGGTGGCTGTAGGTATGGGCCATCAGTTCGTTGGCCTTCTTGGTCGCGGCGTAAAGGCTGACCGGGTGGTCGATGTTGTCGTGCTCGGAGAACGGCATCTTGGTGTTGCCACCGTAGACGCTGGAGCTGCTGGCATAGACCAGGTGCTCGACGCCGTTGTGGCGGCAGCCTTCGAGCACGTTGACGAAGCCGACGACGTTGCTGTCAACGTAGGCGTGGGGGTTTTCCAGTGAATAGCGCACGCCGGCTTGGGCCGCGAGGTTGAGCACGCGCTGCGGCTTTTCCTTTTCGAACAGGGCCGCCATGCCGGGACGATCGGCGATATCGAGCAGCACGTGCTTGAAACCGGGGTACTTGGCCAGGCGTGCCAGGCGGGCTTTCTTTAGATTGACGTCGTAGTAGTCGTTGAGGTTGTCGATGCCGACGACCTCGTCGCCGCGGGCCAGAAGAATCTGGGCGACGTGCATGCCGATGAAGCCGGCGGCGCCGGTGATGAGGACTTTCATGATTGCCTTTACTCGTGGTAGTCCATGGTCTTGAAGCCGTGCTTCTTGACCAGTTCGTCGCGCTCGGCGGCCTTGAGGTCTTCGCGCACCATTTCGGCGACGAGTTCGGCGAAGGTGGTCTTGGGCGTCCAGCCGAGTTTCTCCTTGGCCTTGCTCGGGTCGCCGAGCAGGGTTTCGACTTCGGTGGGACGGAAGTAGCGCGGATCGACTTGGACGATGCACTTGCCGTTGGCGTCGTAGCCCTTCTCGTCGACACCCTCGCCCTTCCAGGTGACCTGGATGCCGATCTCTTTCGCAGCGGCATCGACGAAGTCGCGCACGCTGTATTGGACGCCGCTTGCGATGACGAAGTCCTCGGGCTGGTCCTGCTGCAGCATGAGCCACTGCATTTCGACGTAGTCCCTGGCGTGACCCCAGTCGCGCTTGGCATCCATGTTGCCCAGATACAGGCAGTCCTGCAGGCCGAGCTTGATGCGGGCGAGGGCCCGGGTGATCTTGCGGGTGACGAAGGTTTCGCCGCGGACCGGACTCTCGTGGTTGAAGAGGATGCCGTTGCAGGCGTACATGCCGTAGGCCTCGCGGTAGTTCACGGTGATCCAGTAGGCGTAGAGCTTGGCGACGGCGTAGGGGCTGCGCGGGTAGAAGGGGGTGGTTTCCTTCTGGGGAATTTCCTGGACGAGGCCGTAGAGTTCGGAGGTGCTGGCCTGGTAGAAGCGGGTTTTCTTCTCGAGGCCGAGGATGCGGATGGCTTCAAGGACGCGTAGTGCGCCCAGAGCATCCGAATTGGCCGTGTACTCGGGCTCTTCGAAGCTGACTGCCACATGGCTCTGGGCAGCAAGGTTGTAGATCTCGCCGGGCTGTACCTGCTGGATGATGCGCACCAAACTGGACGAGTCGGTCATGTCGCCATGGTGGAGGACGAAGCGGCGGTCCTTTTCGTGCGGATCCTGGTAAAGGTGGTCG
>JAEHDO010000016.1 GCA_016880375.1 Betaproteobacteria bacterium
GCGCGCCAGTCAAGCTACGTGGCGCTGATGCGCAACCTGCACCGCCTCTGGAGCGCGCCGCCATTGCGCCGCTACAGCCGGCAGAAATTCAAGCCGCGCGTCGATCTCGTCGTCGGCTTCGACCAGTTATGGACCTACCTCGCCGGTCCGGCCAACCGCCGCCGCACCGACGATCTGCCGGTGAAGGTCGACACCAGCGAATGGGCCATCGGCAACGAAAGCCCGGGCGGATTTTCCCTGCAGTACATCGCCGGCAACTCCGCGCCAGTGCGCGTCGGCGAGGTCGTCGGCTTGCGCCCGCGCGACCAGAGCGTGGTACACATCTGCCTGACGCGGCGCGTCGTCACCGGCGACCTGCAAAGCCTGGAGCTGGGCCTGCAGAACCTGGCGCCGAGCGGCATGCCGACCATGGTTTCGATCGAGACCACCGACAAGCAGGGCCGCAAGCAGGTCAAGGCAGTGCGCGTCATCATCCTGTCCAAGCTGCCCTCGGCCGGCGACGGGCCTGCCCTCATCGCACCGGCGCAAACCCTCCAGCCCGGCGTCTCGGTTTACCTGCAGCAGAGCAAGGGTCCGCTGCGCCTGTGGGTCAGCAAGCCGATCGAGCAATGCCCTGGCTGCGAAGTCTTTTCCCTCATCCCCTTCACCCCTGCAGGTCAGGCACGCATGTCGCCGGGAACCGCTGCGGGTGCGCAGCGCGCGGCGTTCGCGGGCTGATGCCGCACCACGCGCTTGTCCCGGCCAATCCGGTAGCGGTTTGACGTCCTGGCGACCGTCGCGACCTGTGCGGCTGGCAGCAGGCGACGGAAGGGATTGGCAGCCGCGGCCGTCTTATGCCATCCTTGCAAGGTTTCCTACTGACCCCCCGCGGTAAAGGAATCCAAGGCGTGTTTCGACTGCATTCTCTGGTGTCCCTGTTGCCCGAAAGCGGCCAGGCTTTCGCCGCGGGACTGCATCCGGAGATGCTGCGGGCCTGGCTGGAATCGCTGACCCAGGTGCCGCCGGAAGAGGCCGCCGCCGCCGTCAAGGAACAATTGAAGCGCCTGGATGCCGCGTCCGGCTTTCGCGTGCGCCAGAAAATGCTCGACATCCTGGCCGAAGAGACCAGGCGCATCGCCGACAGCTTCGAGGGGGAACTGAACAAGGCCCGTCATCCGCTCTCGGCCGCCCTTCAACGCAAGGTGGTCGTCGGCAACGATCTGCTCAAGTACCACGCGAAATGCTACCGCTCGGCCGCCGAAAGGCTCAAGGGCGGCTGGATGCGCTGGGGCAACGCCGACCTTCTGCCGCGCACCCTGGCCAGCGCCATGGACCTGGAGCGCCGCCGCCTTGTCCTCGCCTATCGCGCTTACGCGCCGGGCTCGAAATCCGCCTGGCGCAATCTGCACATCCTCTACCGCATGGCGCGAACCTCGGGGCATGCCGCCGCCGATGCCTCGGCGGATGCCAGGAATGCTCCTGTCCAGCTGTACATCCAGGCGCTGCTGCTGGCGCTCGCCGAGCCGGTGCAGATGGCCCGCGGCGAACTGGATCGCTTGCGCTTCTACCTCGACCGCTACGCCGGCCTGGCCGAATTGCGCGACCTGACGCGCTTTCCGGGTGAAGCCGCCCCCCGCGAGGGCTGCTTCCTGATCCGGCATAACGAGGACGGGCCCGGGCGCTCGCTGCAAAAGTGGCACAACATCGAAATCCGCAGCGGCGACCTGCTGCTCGACTGCGGCCCCCTGCTGGCAAGGATGCGCAGCCAGATCGACGCGCTCGAACACGGCGTGCTGCCCTCGAAGATCGGCCTGCCGAGCGTGGCGCACCGCCCGCAATACCTGGCCATGATGAAGAACCTGCTGACGCAGTGGAGCGCGCCGCCCTGGCGACGCTCCCAGCGCCAGCATTTCAAGCCGAGAGTCGAACTCGCCGTCGGCCTCGACGACCTCTGGTCAATGCTTTCCGGCGCCGCACTCAAGCGCCGCCGCGACGATCGTGCGGAAACCGATGCCGCAGCGCACAGCGTCGAACTCAGCGAATGGTCCGTCAGCAACGAAAGCCCGACGGGATTTGCCCTGCAGTACCTGAACGGCGAGAGCAGCGCGCTCTCTGCCGGCACCCTGGTTGGCGTACGCTCCCCGGACCGAAGCCAGGTCCATATCTGCCTGGTGCGGCGGATCGTCAGCGGCGACTCGCGACGCACGGCGCTCGGCCTGCAAAAGTACGCGCCCTTCGCCGTGCCGACCATGATCTCCTGGAGCGGCAGCGCCGCAGCCACCAAGCCGCCCGCCAGGGCGATCGTCATGCCGCGCGTACCTTCCCTCGATGCCGGCGGCGCCGTCATCGTCGAACCGAATGTGCTCCGCTCCGGCAAGCGCGTTCCGTTCGTCCTCGACGGCCAGAAAATGACGCACATCGCCGGGGCTCCCGTCGAGCGCTGCAAGGCCTACGAAATCTTCGCCCTCAGCAACCCCGAGTAGCCGGCCTCAGGAACGCGGCGGATCGGGCACGAAGCCGCCCGGAAAGGGTTGCGGATACCCGTAGCGCGGCGTTCCCGGAATGATGCCGCGCGCCATCAGGTTCTCGCGGGAATCGTAGTGGATCGTCAGCACCTCGGCCGGCGTCTCGCCGGCGCGGCGGAAATCCGTATAGCGCGTCGGATCGCTCAGGCGTTCGCCATGGCCGGTCCCCAGCCGTTCCGCTTCCCGCCTGGCCTGGCCCCCGGCGGTCGCATCCCGCGACGATTCGGCCGCGGCCGGCGCCTGCTTCGACAATGCGCCCTGCGGCAGCGGGCGCGGCTCGACGAATTCCCTGAACACCGCCACGCCGATGACGCCGACGTTGTCGGGGCGCCCGCTGCGCGCCGCGTAGGAATCCGGCAATGCGGTGAAATAGAAGGCTGCCACATCGTCGAGGCTCTTGCGCCAGCCGCGGATCTCGGCCGCTTGCCGGGGGCCGAGGACATAGCCCGACTGCCACGCCGCCGCCGTCTCGCCGCTGACGGCATTCACGCCATCCACCGAGAGCACCGCCAGCAGCCGGCCGCCGCCGCGATTGGCGAGCCGCACCGCAAAGCGCTCGCCCGGCGTGCCGGCGACATACAGCCGGCCGCCGTGGCGCCAGGTCTCCAGCTTCTGTCCCGTCGCGCCGCTGATGATGTCGACTTCGGCCAGGCGGCCGGCGTCCGCCACCGAAGCGCAGCCGGACAGGATCGCCAGCGCCAGCAGCGCAAGAATGTTCTTCATGTCAGCCTCCATGGGTAATGTGCCTGCATCACTGCAAACGGAGGCGGAGGTGAAAAGGGGTTAGCGCCAGTCCTCCGGCAGCCGGTGGTCCGGATACGCCTGCCTGAATTCCGCCAGCGCCTCGGCGGCCTCCTTTTCCCTTCCCTGGTTTTTCAACTGGCGAATCTCCTCCAGCCACTGCTCGGGCGTGCGCGCTGCGGCGGCCCCCGCCGCCTGCTTGCGCAACGGCGCGGCCTTCGCACGCATCTCGACGGCATCGGCCGCGGGTGCGGATTGCCGGCGCATGGCCGCCGCCGGACTGGCGGGGTCGGCTGCGCCGGCGGCTTCCGTCGCGGCTGCCGGCAAGTCTTTCTGCCCGCCGGCGGGAGGCGGCGATGCGGGCCTGGTTGCCTCCGGCGCCGGCGCGGGGGCCGCCAGCGGGCCTTCCGCTTCGCGCCGCGCGGCTTCCCGCTTCGCTTCGGGCGGCGCGGCCGGTGCGCGCGGCAGCGGCGGCGCCTCGATCAGCGGCGGTTCCTGCTCGCGCTGCACCATCAGGGTCAGCGTCACCGTCAGGACCAGCGTGGCGGCGACGCCCACCGGCACCGTCCAGGATGGCCGCCAGGGACGCCGACGCGGGGGCGCCAGCGCGGCACGCGACGCGGCGAGGATGGCGCGATCCAGCGCCTCCGGCGGCGCGTCATCGGCCGCCTCGCGGTAGAGGCGCGAGAGTTGTTCGTCGCGGATGTCGTCGCTCATATCGCCTCCGCAGGGCCGCCCCAAGGGGGCGATAGCCAACTCACCCGAAGCCGCATTTGCGGCTGAACAATCGTCACCCCCTTCCGCGGGAAGGGGGATGGGGGGAAGTTCGTCATCTCAGGTCCTTCAGCGCGAAGCGCAGCTTGTTCACGGCATAGCGCAGGCGGCTCTTCGCCGTCTCGCGGTTGACGCCGGTGGCGGCGGCGATCTCCTCCAGCGTCAGTTCGCCCTCCTCGCTGAGGAGAAAGGTTTCGCGCTGCGCCGCCGGCAGCGCTTCGATCTGCCTCACCAGTTCCTGCGCCAGCGCCTTGCGCTCGAAGACGCGCTCCGGCTGCGCCGTGGCCGCCGCCGGCAGCGCCGCGACGCGGCCGGCATCGTCAGGATCGTCGTCGTAGCTGATGATCTCGGCGCGGCCCTGCGCGCGATAGTGGTCGATGAGGCGGTTGTGGGCGATGCGGTAGAGCCAGGTGGAGAACTTCGCCGCCACCTCGTAGCCCTTGCGCGCATTCACCACCTTCAGCCAGATGTCCTGGAACAGCTCGTCGGCCTGGGCGGCAGCGCCGCACTGGCGCAGCAGATAGCGGTAGAGCCGGCTGCGCCAGCGCCGGTAGAGCGCCTCGAAGGCGGCGGCATCGCCGTCGCGGTAGGCCAGCATCAGCGCCTCGTCGCTCATCCCCTCGTGCATCCCCGCAGTCTATGCGGGTTTGAACGGCGGCGGCAAGGCGGCGGGGTTATCATTTGCCCCATGCGACGCCTGCCGTTCCTGTTCCTTGCGCTGCTGGCCATCCCGGCCGCCGCCGCCGACCTGCCGCTCGAGCGCATCAAGCTGCCGCCGGGTTTCGCCATCGAACTGTTCGCCCGCGTGGACAACGCCCGCGGCATGGCGCTGGGCGCGGGGAACACGCTCTTCGTCGGCTCCATGCGCGCCGGCAAGGTGCATGCGCTGAAGTTCGATGCCGCCTACCGGGTGACGCACACCCACCTCGTCGCAGAAGGCCTGCAGCTGCCGGTCGGCGTGGCCTTCCGCGACGGCGCCCTCTACGTCTCGGCGGTGAGCCGCATCCTGCGCTTCGACGGCATCGAGAAGCGCCTGGACAATCCGCCGCCGCCCGCGCTCGTGCGCGGCGATCTGCCGCAGGAAACCCACCATGGCTGGAAGTTCATCGCCTTCGGGCCGGACGGCTGGCTCTACGTGCCGGTCGGCGCGCCCTGCAACATCTGCGAGCCCGATCCCGCCCGCTACGCCAACATCCTGCGCATCAGCGCAGACGGATCGCAGATGGAGGTATTCGCCCGCGGCGTGCGCAACACGGTGGGCTTCGCCTGGCATCCCGGGACGAAGGAACTGTGGTTCACCGACAACGGCCGCGACCGGCTCGGCGACGATGTGCCGCCGGACGAACTCAACCATGCGCCGCGCGCCGGCCTGCACTTCGGCTACCCCTACTGCCACGGCGGCACGCTGGCCGACCCCGAGTTCGGCAAAAAGCGGCCCTGCGCCGACTTCGTGCCGCCGGCGCAAAACCTGGGGCCCCACGTCGCCGCCCTCGGCATGCGCTTCTACGACGGCGCGCAGTTCCCGCCGGCATACCGCCACCAGGTCTTCATCGCCGAGCACGGCTCGTGGAACCGCTCGTCGAAGATCGGCTACCGCGTCGCGCTGGTGCGGCTGCAGGGCGGCAAGGCGGTAAGCTACGAGACCTTCGCCGAGGGTTGGCTGCAGAATGAATCGGCCTGGGGGCGGCCGGCCGACGTGCTGGTGCTGCCGGACGGCTCGCTGCTGGTGTCCGACGACCACGCCGGCGCCATCTACCGAATCACCTATAAACATTGACCCGGCGCAATGACTTCGTAATCTTCGTGGCATAAATTGGATTAAATAATTCCCTCACCCGAGAACCCTCATGGAAGCCATGGAGTACATCGAGAACCGCACCTTCGACGAGATCCAGGTCGGCGACAGCGCCACCCTCGTGCGCACCCTCAAGCCGCAGGACATCCAGCTCTTCGCCATCATGTCGGGCGACGTCAACCCGGCCCACGTCGACCCCGAATACGCCAAGAGCAGCATGTTCCAGGAGGTGATCGCCCACGGCATGTGGGGCGGCGCCCTGATCTCCACCGTGCTCGGCACGCAGTTCCCCGGCCCCGGCACCCTCTACATCGACCAGACACTGCACTTCTCGCGCCCTGTCGGCCTCGGCGACACCATCACCGTGACGCTGACGGCGACGCGCAAGTTCGACCACAACCACCACATCCTCTTCGACTGCGTGTGCACCAACCAGGACGGGCAGAAGGTGATCGGCGGCACGGCTGAGGTGCTGGCGCCGACCGAGAAAATCAAGCGCGCGCGCATCGAACTGCCGGAAGTGACCCTCCTCGACCGCGAAGCGCGCTACCAGCACCTGCTCGACCGCACGCACGGCCTGGCGGCGATCCCCATGGCGGTGGTGCACCCCTGCGACCGCGAATCCCTGCTCGGCGTGGTGGAGGCGACGCAGGCCGGACTCATCGTGCCGACGCTGGTCGGCCCGGAAGCGAAGATCCGCGCGGTGGCCGAGCAGCAGGGCATCGACCTCGCCGGCATCGCCATCATCGACGTCGAGCACAGCCACGCCGCGGCGGCGCGGGCGGTGGCGCTGGTGCGCGAAGGCCGCGCCGAGGCGCTGATGAAGGGCTCGCTGCACACCGACGAACTGATGGGCGAAGTGGTCGATGCCGCCACCGGCCTGCGCACGGCGCGGCGCATCAGCCACGTCTTCCTCGCCGACGTGCCGACCTACCCGAAGCCGCTGCTCATCACCGACGCGGCGATCAACATCGATCCCGACCTGGAGTGCAAGGCCGACATCGTGCGCAACGCCATCGACCTGGCGCTGGTGCTGGGCATCGTCGAGCCGAAGGTGGCCATCCTCGCCGCCGTCGAAACCGTCACCCCCAAGATGCGTGCCACGCTCGACGCCGCGGCGCTGTGCAAGATGGCCGACCGCGGCCAGATCACGGGCGGCGTGCTCGACGGCCCGCTGGCCTTCGACAACGCCATCTCCATCGTCGCCGCCAAGACCAAGGGCATCCTCTCCGCCGTGGCCGGCCGCGCCGACATCCTGGTGGTGCCCGACCTCGAGTCCGGCAACATGCTCGCCAAGCAGCTCGAATACCTCGCCGAGGCGCTGATGACCGGCGTCGTCGTCGGCGCGCGCGTGCCGATCGTGCTCACCAGCCGCGCCGACACGGCGGAAACCCGCGCCGCCTCCTGCGCCATCGCGCTGCTCATGGCGCACGCGAAACGCAAGGCCGCGAAAGGCGCCTGACACCGCCGCGCACGATGGCCCACGACCACGACCACCACGGCCACGCCCACGGCCACGCGCACGGCCACGCCGCCTACCTGCCGGCGGCGCTGGCCGTCACCTTGTTCTATGCGGGGGTCGAAGCCGGCGCCGGCTGGTGGGCAGGCTCGCTGGCGCTGCTCTCGGATGCCGGCCACATGCTCACCGACGCACTGGCCCTGGCGCTGGCGGCGGCGGCGGCCTGGGCGGCGCGGCGCCCGCCGACGACGCGCCTCAGCTTCGGCCTGCAGCGCATCGAGATCCTGGCGGCGCTGGGCAACGCCGGCTTCATGCTGGCGGTCATCATCGGCATCGCCTGGAGCGCGGTCGACCGCCTGCTGCAGCCGACGCCGGTGCACGGCCTGGCGGTCACCGCGGTGGCGCTGGTCGGCCTGGCGGTCAACCTCGGCGTCGCCTGGCTGCTGGCGCACGGCGAGGAAACGCTGAATACGCGCGCTGCCCTGCTGCACGTGCTGGGCGACCTCGCCGGCTCGGTGGCGGCGCTGGCCTCCGGCCTCATCATCCAGTTCACCGGCTGGATGGCGGCTGACCCGCTGCTCTCGCTGCTCATCTGCGCGCTGATCCTGTTTTCCACCCTGCGCCTGGCGCGCGAGGCGGTGCATGCCCTGCTCGAAGGCGTGCCGCCGGGGCTGACTTTGCCGGAAGTCGGCCGCCGCATGGCCGCCGTCAATGGCGTGACCTCGGTGCACGACCTGCACATCTGGTCGCTCTCCTCGCGCCGCGCCGCGCTTTCGGCCCATGTCGTCGTGCGCGACCTCGAATCCTGGCCGCACATCCTGGCCGAGATGACGGAACTGCTGCACAGCGCCTTCGAAATCGACCACAGCACCCTCCAGCCCGAGCTTTTCCGGCCCGCCCTGTACGCCATCGGCGAGCCGGAAAAGCCCCGCGCCCACCCCTGAATCACGCGGAAACCCGCGCCAGTCCTTGTGTGCGGTGCGACATACTATATCTAGTGTGCATTTCTCATTGATTACACAAGAGAATTAAATAAGTCATTGTTTTTACGTGAACAAATATTTTTAAAAACCTGTTCACATGGCCTGATCGAAGCAGTATATTGGTCGCCGGTCAGAATCAATTCGAAATACGGAGAAAAAAACAGATGAGCACAACTCTGTCTTCAAACAACCACGAGACAAAGCTCCGCGACGACAACACCCTACCTGCAGAACAAGAGATTTCCGGCGAAGTCCTGCTCGAGAAATACGCCAAAGGCAACGAACAGGATGTGCATGACGTGCGCGCCCGCGTGGCGCGCGCCCTGGCCGCCATCGAGGCGGAAGACAAGCGCGCCCATTGGGAAAAATTCTTCCTCGAAGCGCAGGAGCACGGCTTCGTGCCGGCCGGCCGCATCAACTCCGCCGCCGGCACCGACCTGCAGGCGACGCTGATCAACTGCTTCGTGCAGCCGGTGGGTGATTCCATCTCCGATGTCGTCGACGGCCGTCCCGGCATCTACACCGCCCTGTCGCAGGCGGCCGAGACCATGCGCCGCGGCGGCGGCGTCGGCTACGACTTCTCCTCGATCCGCCCGGTCGGCGCCTTCGTCAAGGGCACGCATTCGCGCGCCTCGGGCCCGGTGTCCTACATGCGCGTCTTCGACCGCTCCTGCGAGACGGTGGAATCCGCCGGCGCGCGCCGCGGCGCCCAGATGGGCGTGCTGCGCTGCGACCATCC
>JAEHDO010000533.1 GCA_016880375.1 Betaproteobacteria bacterium
ACCCCGGCAGCCGCCAGCTCGGCGATGGTGAGCGCACCGGCGCGGCAGATCACCAGGTCCGCCGCCGCATAGCGCGCCGCCATGTCGTCGATGAAGGGCAGCAGTTCCGCTTCCACGCCGGCGGCGGCATAGGCGGCACGCAAGTCATCGATCTGCTTCGCGCCCGACTGCTGCGTCACCCGCGGCCGTTCCGCCGGCTCCAGCAAAGCCAGCGCGCGCGGCACGGCATCGTTGAGCGCCTGGGCGCCCAGGCTGCCGCCCACCACCAGTACGTTGAGGCGGCCGCTGCGCCCGGCATAACGCTGCGCAGGCAGGGGCAGCGCGGCGATCTCGGCACGCACCGGATTGCCGGCCCACTCGCCCCGTCTCAGCACCCCCGGAAAGCCGCTGAGGATGCGGTCGGCCACGCCGGCCAGTACGCGGTTGGCCAGCCCCGCCACGGAATTCTGCTCATGCACCACCAGCGGCCGGCCGCTGAGCGCCGCCATCATGCCGCCGGGGAAGGTGACGTAACCGCCCATGCCGAGGACCACGTTCGGCTTGACGCGCGAGAGTTCGCGCAAAGCCTGGCCGAAGGCACGCAGCAGGTTCACCGGCAGCAACAGCGCACGCAGCAAGCCCTTGCCGCGAAGCGCGGCGAAACGCACCCAGGCCATCTCGTAGCCGCGCATCGGCACCAGCCTGGCTTCCATGCCCTCGGGATTGCCCATCCAGACGATGCGCCAGCCGCGCTCGTGCAGGTAGTCGGCCACCGCCAGCCCCGGAAAAACGTGGCCGCCCGTGCCGCCGGCCATGACGAGGATGGTCTTCATACGGGTTGCCCCCGCATCAGCGCCCGATTCTCGTAGTCCACTCGCAGCAGGATCGCCAGCGCCACGCAGTTGGCGAAAATCCCCGAGCCGCCGAAGCTCATCAGCGGCAGGGTCAGGCCCTTGGTCGGCAGCAGGCCCATGTTCACGCCCATGTTGATGAAGGCCTGCACGCCGAGCCAGATGCCGATGCCCTGGGCCACCAGCCCGCCATAGGCGCGTTCCAGCAGCAGGGACTGGCGGCCGATGGCAAAGGCGCGCTGGACGATCAGGGCGAACAGCCCGATGACGGCGAGCACGCCGACGAGGCCCAGTTCCTCGGCGATCACCGCCAGCAGGAAGTCGGTATGCGCCTCGGGCAGGTAGAACAGCTTCTCGACGCTGCCGCCGAGGCCGACGCCGAACCACTCGCCGCGGCCGAAGGCGATGAGCGCGTGCGAGAGCTGGTAGCCCTTGCCGAAGGCGTCCGACCAGGGATCCATGAAGCCGAAGATGCGCTCGCGGCGATAGGGCGAGGTCCAGATCAGGACGACGAAGGCCAGGGCGAGGAAGAGGAACAGCACGGCGAACAGCCGCGCATTGATGCCGCCGAGGAAGAGGATGCCCATGGCGATGCAGATGATGACGACGAAGGCGCCGAAGTCCGGCTCGCGCAGCAGCAGCCCGCCGACCAGCGCCATCACCAGCGCCATCGGCACGAAACCGCGGCGGAAGCTGCCCATGTCGGCCAGCTTGCGCACCGTGTAGTCGGCGGCGTAGAGCACGGCAAAAAGCTTCATCAGTTCGGACGGCTGCAGGTTCACCAGGCCGAGCGGCAGCCAGCGCCGCGCGCCGTTCACCTCGCGGCCGATGAAGGGCACCAGCACCAGCACCAGCAGCGCCACGCCGATGAGGAACAGCCAGGGCGCGCCCTGCTGCCAGACGCGCAGCGGCACCTGGAACACCACCACCGCGGCAATCAGGCCGATGGCGAGGAAGACGCCGTGGCGCAGGAGGAAATAGGTCGGCTGGTAGCCGGTGAAGCGGCTGCCCTCGGCGGTGGCGATGGAGGCCGAGTACACCATCACCAGGCCGAACAGCAGCAGCGCCAGCGCCGGCCACAGGAGCATGGGATCCAGTTCCTGCGACTGGGGCGGCCTGCCGGCGCGGTAACCGTACATGGCCTGGACGCTCACGACGCCTCCTTCTGCCGCGCCGCGGCCAGCTCGCGCACCGCCTGGGCAAAGACTTCCGCGCGATGCGCGTAGTTGCGGAACATGTCGAAGCTGGCGCAGGCCGGCGAGAGCAGCACGGCATCGCCGGCGCGGGCGGCCA
>JAEHDO010000107.1 GCA_016880375.1 Betaproteobacteria bacterium
ACAGCGAGCGCGACACTTCGTAGGAGAAATCGACATGCCCTTGCGTGTCGATCAGGTTGAGATTGTAGAAGCCTCCGTCTCGCGCCTTGTACTGCAGGGACGCCGTCTGCGCCTTGATGGTGATGCCCCGCTCCCGCTCGATATCCATCGAATCGAGTACCTGCGCTTCCATCTCTCGCTCCGACAGGCCGCCGCACAGCTGGATGATGCGGTCGGCCAGCGTCGACTTGCCATGGTCGATGTGGGCGATGATCGAAAAATTGCGGATGTGATCCATCAGAGACGAAAGGGTGCTGCAAAGCACCCTTTCCGAGGCATACGAAAGCGCGAAATTCTACCGGAAATTCAGCAAATAAGCACGAACTGCCGCGGTATCGAGGAAGTAGTGGCAGAGCTCGGTTCCCCCGCCCAACACCACGGGCACCCGCTCGCCGTAGATTTTTTCGAATTTCGGATGGGAATCGACATCGACTACCTCGATGTCGGCGCCAAATTCCTCACAGACTGGCCTGAGGGCGGCCAGAAGATCGTCGCAGAGGTGGCACCAGGCGCGGCTGAAGACTATCAGCCGCGCCCGTTCATTTCTTGTCACCGATACCCTTGATCGTGATGTAGGTCTGCTGCTCGCCCCGTTTCACGAGAAGGGTGATCGTCGCCGATTTGTCAAACTGGGACAAAAGCTTGTTGAACTGATCGACGCTACTCGCTTCCGTGCTCGAGCCCTTGTGGACGACGGCCAGAATGACGTCTCCCGGGCGCAAGTCGGCTCGGCTGCCGTTTGCGCGAACTTCCTCGACCAGCAGACCATTGGCGACTTTCAGTTCACGCTTCTGCTCCGGCGACAGTTCGCTCAACACCAATCCCAGCCGGTTGGCCGCCGCTTCCGCCGGCTTGGCCCGCTTCTGGCTGCGCTGCGCGATTTTTTCCTCGGGGATTTCACCCACCGTCACAGCCAAGTCACGGGTTGCCCCCTTCCGCCAGATTTGCATGGACACCTTGCTGCCGGGACGGGTGGCGCCAACTATCCGCGGCAGATCACTGGAGGCAGTTATCGCCTTGCCATCAAACTTGAGGATGATGTCTCCGGCCTCAACGCCGGCCTTCTCGGCCGGACCGCCTTTTTCCACTGAGTTCACCAAGGCGCCAGCGGACTTGGACAGACCGAAGGAATCGGCCAGTTCCTTCGTCAGTTCCTGGATAACCACGCCGATGCGTCCGCGGCTGACGCGACCGCTGACGCGCAACTGACTTTGCACCTCCATCGCCACATCGATGGGAATGGCGAAGGCCACGCCCATATAGCCGCCTGTACGGCTGTAAATCTGCGAATTGATGCCGACCACCTCGCCCTTCATGTTGAACAGCGGCCCGCCCGAGTTGCCCGGATTGATCGCCACATCGGTCTGGATGAAGGGAACATAGTTTTCTTGCGGCAAGGCGCGTCCCTTGGCGCTGACGATGCCTGCTGTCACGGAGCTTTCGAAACCGAAGGGCGAGCCGATGGCCACCACCCATTCACCGACGCGAAGCTTGCTGGCATCACCCATCTTGACCGCAGGCAAGCCGTTTGCCTCGATCTTGATCAGCGCCACGTCGGTCCGCTTGTCGGTACCGATCACCTTGGCCTTGAACTCGCGTTTGTCCGTGAGTTTCACCGCAATTTCATCGGCTGATTCGACGACATGGGCGTTCGTCAGGATGTAGCCGTCGGGACTGATGATGAAACCCGAGCCCAAGGACTTGTTCTGGAAGTCGCGCGGCATGCCCGGTTGGCGCGGGATGAAGCGCTTGAAGAACTCGAACATCGGATCATCTTCGTCAAGCTCCGGAAATTGCGGGAGGGTACGGTTGCCGCGGACGGTCTGCGTCGTGCTGACATTGACAACTGCCGACCCATGCTTATCGACCAGATCGGTGAAGTCGGGCAACTCCTTGCCTTGCGCAGCGACATTGAGGGCGATTATGGACAGGAATATCGAAAAAAACAGTCTGATGCTCATTGACAGGCTTCCTTGGAATGACAAAAAGATGAAGCGCGGCGGATGATAACGGGCTCGGCGATCTTGCCGATCCGGGTCCTGCGCAAAGTCAGTCCCGCCAGGACGCCGATGACAAGCCCGGCGAGCGCCCCCATCGCCGTTGAAGCATCAATATTCCCCACCGCTTCTCCCAACGCAGTTCCGGCAGCCGCCCCCAGCAGGATGGATAGCACAGGCAACACATACGTCAGCAACGCAGCGCGCAATGTCGCCCCCTCGGCCAAAGCAACAACGACACGATCGCCAGGGATGGCCCCTATCCGGTTGGCAATGCAAAACTGCCGTGGTTTGCTGTTGAACAACTGCCCAAGAACGCCGCTTTGGCAGCCGCCCGTCTCGTGGCAACGGCCGCAGCCGCCAGCCGTCCCGTCCACCTCGACATAGGCATGATCGCCCTCGACGCGCGCGACGATTGCTTCCTGATCCATCATTTCTTTCTCAGTTCCATGCCGTCGCCCAGACGCATCAGGGTTGCCATGGGCACCTCACCCAGAACCGTCAGGAGATGGTTGTCGGTCGCACGCTTGTAAACATTGATGGCGCCCACCGAATAAGTCGCCTGCTCCGCCTTCCGGTCTGCCAAAGGCTCAATGAACAAGGATATGGAGGACAAGCCATCGGTGAAAATGAAGTGGGTCGTTTCCGTGCCTCCGCCCTGACTTGCCTGCCGTTTCATGCCCGCGCTCTTCCTGAATCCGGGCAGTTGGGCCTTGAACAGCCAGCCGCCCCCGGCTGACAGGCTCTGTGATGCCTGGGCGTTATGTATCCGCCAGGCCGTACTCTCGGCACCGAATCTGGGTTTCAGGGCTTCCTTGTTGATGGGCACGTTGATCTGCAACTGTGTAAAGGCAAATTGCTCGATGGTTTCGTTACGCTCGTTGACTGTGCGTGCTTTCAGGATCAACCCGGAATTGATTTCAGCCCAGAGATGGCGGCCGTAACGCAGGGCGTCCTTAGGCTCTAGCAGAATGAGTTGGCTGTCGAACCCGGCTACCCTGGAGACATCTCCCACCCTGATCAGGTAATACTCACCCAGACTGCTGACGGACGCCGGAAGCAAGGCCGGAAAGGCCTTGTACCGCCCCCGTTTCTCGACAATGACGAGTTTGTCATCGGGCAGGAAACATTTGACTTCATCGTTGCTGCGCACCACTTCTCGCGGGCTACCGTCAAGCACCTCGAGTTTCTCCTGCTCTCCGGCCGCATCCACTAGATGGGTGATTCGGGAGGTTTCGGAATTGCCGCCGCTTTGGTAGGTAAAGGTTCCGGTGTAATTGAGCTTTTGTGCCGCCGACGCCATTTTGTGCAGCCAAGCCAGGGCATCGCCATGCTGGTCGCCGTAGGCGGGTGCGGCAAGCGCGCCACCGAACGCTAGCAGTGCTAGCGCACGCCTCATGGTCTGCCGCCCTTGCGAATCTCAGATACCGTGCGCACGTATGGGGCGACGCCCTGGATGCCACCGCTCGGAGAATGCGCCTGATGTGCGACAAGGTATTCTTTCAGCGCACCGGAAGGTGACTGATCTTTGACCGGAGTTACCAACTCACCAGCCGGATGCGGCTTGCCGGCCATTTCAATCGGCTGGGGCGCATTCAGGGACAATGCCACCCAGCCTACTGCGGCCATGCCCATGACCGCAGCGGCCATTGGAAGTGCAAGGCGTAGCGGACTACGCTTGGGCTGGACAGATGGAGCGAACACTATCGGCTCCTCCAACAGCCTTGCCATCACCCGCCGGGAGAAATGCGGGGAGTATTCCGGGGAGCGGCGCAGGGCGTCACCAATCAGATGGTAGGTGTTCCACGCTTCCTGCAGTTCCTTGTCGCGCCGCAGGGCATCAATCGTTCGATCGACTTCGTCTTCACCCAGTTCGTCATCCAACAAAGCGGAAATGTCGTGCTTCATCCTTACCACCTCTTGTCTGGCGCCGTATCCAGCAACGGCCTGAGTTTTTCGGCTACCGCCTCTCGGGCCCGGAAAATCCTCGATCTGACCGTACCGATAGGGCAATCCATCATTTTCGCGATATCCTCGTAGCTCATTCCCTCGATCTCGCGCAGCATGATGGCCGTACGCAGATCCTCGGGCAAAGCCTCCATCGCCGAATTCACCGTCTCCCCGATCTGTCTGGAGAGCAGCATGCGTTCCGGCGTATTAATGTCGCGCAACAAATCACCGTCTTCAAAGGTTTCCGCCTCCTCGGAGTCAAACTCGGTCCGGGTTGGCGCACGCCGTCCTTGCGATACCAGATAATTCTTCGCAGTATTGATCCCGATGCGGTACAGCCAGGTATAGAAGGCGCTGTCGCCACGAAAGCTTCCCAGGGCACGGTAGGCCTTGATGAACGTCTCCTGCGCCACATCCTCCACCTCGGCCGGATCACGGATCAGCCGCGATAGCAATCGCGCCAGCTTGCGCTGGTATTTCGAAACAAGCAGCCCAAAGGCTTGCTGATCGCCGTGCTGAGCGCGGACGACCAACTGCTGGTCTACTTCACGTTCTCCCATTCGAGCGGCTGTATAGTTGTAAGTTCATTCGGTCCGATGGAGTCGGGCCGGTAGCCGCAAGTATAGCCGACACATTCGTTGCAGCATTGTCGGCATCCCAATGACAGCGGTCCGTAAAAATAGTTCAGTAGCGGCAAGGGCCTTTTCCAGGCCTTGTTAGGCAATGGTATAGTTTTGGGCCCTCAATTACCCCCTACCCCCCCGTGCAGGTATTCGACGTCCTGATCATCGGCAGCGGCCTGGCCGGCCAGTCATTGGCGCTTCGGCTGGCTTCACACAAAAAAGTTGCCTTGATCACCAAACGGTCTCTCGACGACAGCGCCAGCAGCCGGGCCCAGGGAGGCATCGCCGCCGCCCTGGATGATGCCGATTCGATCGAAGCCCACATCAAGGACACCCTGGTCGCTGGTGCCGGCCTTTGCAGCCCGCGCACAACCCGTTTCGTCGTGGAACGGGGCAAGGCCGCGATCGAATGGCTCATCGGAGAAGGGGTGCCGTTCACCCGCGACGCATCCGGGTTCGGCTATCACCTCTCCCGCGAAGGCGGGCACAGCCACCGCCGGGTGATCCATGTGGCCGACGCAACCGGCTCAGCCGTTCAGGATACCCTGACGCAGAAATTGCGCACCCATCAGAACATTTCGGTATTCGAGCATCACATCGCCATCGATCTGATCACAGGCGCTAAATTTGGGCTGCCATACAGCGGCTGCCACGGAGCGTACGTTCTCGATAAACAAGCAGAACACGTTGAAACCTTTGCTGCGCCGCACACGGTACTGGCAACCGGCGGCACCGGAAAAGTCTATCTCTATACCACCAACCCAGATACGGCGACCGGCGACGGCATTGCCATGGCCTGGAGGGCCGGGTGTTCTGTGGCAAACATGGAGTTCATCCAGTTCCATCCGACCTGTCTGTATCACCCCCACGCGAAGTCGTTTCTCATAACCGAAGCCATGCGGGGGGAGGGCGGGATACTGCGCCTTCCCAACGGCGAACGTTTCATGCCGGAACATGACCCGCGCGCCGAACTGGCTCCCCGCGACATTGTCGCCCGGGCCATCGATCTAGAGATGAAGAAGCGCGGCCTCGACTGCGTCTATCTCGACATGACGCACAAGCCGGCCGATTTCCTGATCGAACACTTCCCGAACATTCACGCTCAGTGTCTCGAATTAGGCATTGACATCACCCGCCAGCCCATACCGGTCGTGCCAGCGGCGCACTATACGTGCGGCGGTGTCGTCACGGACTTTTCCGCCCGCACTGCCCTGCCCGGCCTCTATTCGGTGGGCGAGACGGCCTTTACCGGGCTCCACGGCGCCAACCGCCTGGCCAGCAACTCGCTGCTGGAATGCCTGGTGTTTTCTGCAGCGGCAGCCGAGGACATCCTCAGGTCGGAGAGACATCCCATGCCTTCTCTGCCGACATGGGACGAAAGTCGCGTGACGGATGCCGACGAGGAAATCGTCATCTCGCATAACTGGGATGAACTGCGACGCTTCATGTGGGATTATGTGGGCATCGTGCGCACCAACAAGCGTCTCGAGCGCGCCCGGCACCGCATCCGTCTGCTGGAGCGGGAGATCGATGAGTACTACGCCAATTTTCGCGTCACGAATGACCTGATCGAACTGCGCAACCTCGTACTGACCGCCGATCTCATCGTGCGCTGCGCCCAGCGGCGTCGGGAAAGCCGCGGCCTGCATTCCAGTCGGGATTACCCGGATGCCCTTGCCACCGCACGGAATTCTGTGTTGCGAAACCGCCTCAGGTAAGTTTCCAGCGCAGCCACGCGCGCAAGACCCGAGCGTCTTCAAGCGGCAGGGAGTCCGGCAGGAACACCAGCGGGCACAACCGCCGCGAATCCGGCAGTTCCAGCAGGATCACGATCAGCAAGGACAGATCGGTCGAATGCCCGGATACCCTGGCGTCAAACCGCCCACCGTCACGCCTTAGTCCCTCGACAGTACCGTCGCCCTTCAGGACCAGCCCGCGTATTGAAGCTGCCTCCTGGAGCAGCGCATGCCTGCGAATCGAAACGCCAAGCGTTGCAACGATCGCGACGGTCAGCGCAAGCTTGAGCCAGACAGGGATCTGGAGCGGCAGCAGACTCCCCAAAGCAGCAAGGTGCAGCAGGGCCAGTATCAGCGCCAAGTATTGTGAGGAGCGGATTTCAAGCCGGTGCGGCAGAAACATCCGGCGGGAATGGTCCGCAGATCAGGCCCGCCGGAAGGCCAGCGTGCCGTTGGTGCCGCCGAATCCGAAATTGTTCTTCAGGGCGACATCAATCTTGAGCCGACGCGCCGTGTTGGCGCAATAGTCGAGATCGCATTCCGGATCCTGCTCGAAGATATTGATGGTCGGCGGCGATACCTGGTGATGCACGGCCAGCACCGTCAGTGCTGATTCGAGACCGCCAGCACCGCCCAGCAGGTGTCCCGTCATGGACTTGGTCGAATTGACCACAAGATTGCGGGCGACATTGCCGAACGCAAGCTTGATGGCATCCGTCTCGTTCTTGTCCCCAAGTGGAGTCGAAGTGCCGTGTGCATTGAGGTACTGAACCTGATCAGCGTTGATCTCCGCATCCCGAAGTGCGTTGATCATGCTGCGCCGCGGCCCATCGGTGTCTGGTGCCGTCATGTGGAAGGCGTCCCCGCTCATGCCGAAACCCGCCACTTCGGCATAGACCCGTGCGCCGCGCTTCTTCGCATGCTCGTATTCTTCGAGGATCAGGACTCCGGCACCTTCGCCAAGTACGAATCCGTCGCGCCCCGTGTCCCAGGGACGGCTGGCCGTCGCCGGGTCGTCGTTGCGCGTGGACAAGGCTTGCGCCGAGGCAAAACCGCCTATGGCCAATGGCGTCACGGTGGACTCGGCTCCGCCGCAGACCATTGCGTCGGCATCTCCATACTGGATCATGCGGAAGCTGGTGCCAATGGCATGCAATCCCGTTGTGCACGCTGTCACGATGGCGAGATTCGGCCCCTTCAGTCCAAACATGATCGAGAGATTTCCCGAAATCATGTTGATGATTGTGCCTGGAATGAAGAAGGGTGAGATCTTGCGCGAACCGCCGCTGAGGAAGTCGTTGTGCGTATCCTCGATCATCGGCAGGCCGCCGATGCCGGAGCCGATATTGACGCCGATGCGGTCGGCGTTATCGGCAGTCACCGCCAATCCGGAGTCCTTGATCGCCTGGATTCCCGCTGCCATGCCGTAATGGATGAATACATCCATCCGGCGCGCCTCTTTGGGAGCAAGGTAGGCCGTTACGTCGAACCCCTTCACCTCGCCGGCGATGCGCGACTTGAAGGCCGAGGCGTCGAAACGGGTAATCGGGCCGATGCCGCTCTTGCCTGCAACGATGTTGTCCCAGGATTCCTGAACCGTGTTGCCGACGGGCGAAACGATGCCCAAACCGGTGACCACAACCCTGCGGCGTGCCACTGCGCTCTGCTCCTGCTCGGGAAAATAAGTTAAAGGGGCCTACTTCTTGAGATGGGCGTTGATGTAATCGATCGCCTGCTGGACGGTGGTGATCTTCTCGGCTTCCTCATCCGGAATTTCGCACTCGAATTCCTCCTCCAGGGCCATGACCAGCTCTACCGTGTCAAGTGAGTCCGCACCGAGGTCGTCAACAAAAGACGACTCAATTTTGATTTCCGATTCGTTGACGCCGAGTTGCTCGGCAACGATTTTCTTGACGCGTTGTTCGATATTTTCCATGTGTTTCGCTCCTTCCCTTTTTTAGCGGGTGTGACGAGAAAAAAACCGGGCTATTTTAACAGAAAGGGCTAGCCCGACCAAACCCGGGTTCAATCCATGTACATGCCGCCATTGACATGCAGTGTCGTGCCGGTGACATAGCCGGCCCGCGGCGACGCGAGGAAGGCCACAGCCGCAGCGATCTCATAGGCATGTCCAAGCCGGCCAAGCGGAATTTGCCCGAGCAACGCATCACGCTGCGCATCCGGCAAGGCTCTGGTCATGTCCGTATCGATGAAGCCGGGCGCCACGCAATTCACGGTGATATTGCGGCTGCCCAGTTCGCGTGCCAGCGCTCGGCTCATGCCGGCCACGCCGGCCTTGGCGGCGGCATAGTTTGCCTGGCCAGGATTACCGGAACTGCCCACCACTGAAGTAATGTTGATGATACGACCAAAGCGGGCCTTCATCATGCCACGCATCACCGCCTTGGAAAGGCGAAACACCGCCTTGAGATTGGTCTCGATCACGGCGTCCCACTCTTCGTCCTTCATGCGCATGGCCAGGTTGTCACGCGTGATGCCCGCATTGTTCACCAACACGGAAACGGCGCCGAAGCGCTTCTCGATTTCCCCTATCATTGCATCGCAGGAGGCGGCATCGGTGACATTCAGCACGGCTCCCCAGCCCTGAACATGGGCGTCATCCAACGTCTTTTGGATATCGGCCGCACCCGCTTCGGTTGTGGCTGTGCCGATCACCGTGGCGCCTTCCCGGCCCAGATCCAGTGCAATGGCGCGACCGATGCCACGCGAAGCTCCCGTAACTAGCGCTACCTGTCCTTTAAGCATGCTTCCCTCTAAGCGTTGGTCGCGGCCAGCGCCGCCTCGAGTCCTGCCAGATCGGCCATGGCGCCACCTGCCAGCCCATCGGTGCAACGTTTGACGAGCCCAGCGAGCACCTTGCCCGGCCCGCATTCATAGACTTGGCTGACCCCATGATTCGCCATGGCCTGCATGGTCTCGACCCAGCGGACCGGGGAGGCAGCCTGCCGCACCAAAGCATCCTTGATCTCCTGTGGTTCAGACAGGCAGGTCACATCCGCATTGTTCAAGACCGGGACCTGCGGTGCAGACAACGACAAGCCAGCCAGCTTCTGGCGCAGGCGCTCGGCCGCCGGCTTCATCAGCGAGCAGTGGAACGGTGCCGAGACAGGCAGCATGACGGCCCGCTTGGCGCCCTTTGCCTTCGCGGCATCTGCAGCGCGCTGGACGGCGGCGGCATGGCCGGCAATTACGGTTTGTTCGGGTGTGTTGAAATTGACGGCTTCGACGACCTGACCTTGGGCGCACTCCTCGCAAGCTGCCTTGACCGCGGTTGCATCTAGCCCGAGGATGGCGGCCATCGCCCCCTCCCCGGCCGGCACTGCCTCCTGCATGGCCTTGGCGCGCAATTCGACCAGGGGTAGCGCATCGCTGAATCGGAGTACACCTGCGGCAACCAGCGCCGAATACTCGCCCAGGCTGTGGCCGGCGACCATGTTCGGTACCCTGCCGCCTTTTTCCAGCCACAGGCGATAGACGGCAACGCCGGCCGTCAGCATCAGCGGCTGGGTGTTTACGGTCTGGTTGAGCGCCTCGGCCGGCCCTTCGGTGACGAGTTGCCAGAGATCCCGGCCAAGGGCTGCGGACGCCTCGCCGAATGTTGCGCGGATGACAGGGTTGTCGCCGTAGGCTGCCATCATGCCGATCGACTGGGAGCCTTGTCCTGGAAATACGAGAGCGAATTTCATGTCGGGTCGCATGGGATCAGAATTTGAGAAGAACCGCACCCCAGGTAAAGCCGCCGCCGACGCCTTCCAGCATCAGCGTGTCGCCGCGCTTGATGCGCCCATCCATGACTGCGATATCGAGCGCCAGCGGGATCGAGGCCGCCGAAGTATTGCCGTGGCGATCAACCGTAGTGACAACCTTTTCCATCGGCAGACCGAGTTTCTTTGCCGTCGACTGAATGATACGGATATTCGCCTGATGCGGAATCAGCCAATCTACCGCGGCGGAATCCATTCCAGCCTTTTGCAGCACCTCCTGTGCGACCTCAGCCAACACCTTGACGGCAAACTTGAACACTGCCGGGCCATCCATTTTCACGAAAGGGTGGCCGACCACCTTGCCGCCGCTGACATTCCCAGGGACTTCAAGTATGCCGTGTTGCGAACCGTCAGCATGCATCGCGCTAGCAAGAATGCCCGGTTCTTCGCTAGCCTCAAGAATAATGGCACCGGCGCCGTCCCCAAAAAGGACACAGGTTCCCCGGTCATTCCAGTCGAGGATGCGCGAGAATACTTCAGTACCAACTACCAGAGCGCAACGGTGGCTGCCGGAGCGGATGAACTTCTCTGCAATCGTTAGTGCATACACAAAACCGCTGCATACGGCTTGCACATCGAAAGCGGTCGCACCACTGACCCCAAGCTTGGATTGCAGCAGGCAGGCTGTGCTCGGGAAGATGTAATCGGGCGTCGAAGTCGCCAGAATGATGAGATCAATTTTCTCAGCCGGAATTTCGGCTGCCGCGATTGCCCTCAGGCTTGCTGCCAGCGCGAGGTCGCTAGCTTTCTGGCTGTCGTCTGCGATGTGGCGGCTGCGTATGCCCGTGCGCTCGACGATCCACTCGTCTGATGTTTGCACACCACGCGCAACCAGGTCGTAGTTGGTCAGGGCTGTAGTGGGCAGGTAGCTGCCCGTACCGGTTATGCGTGCGTGCATTTACTGGACCATTTGCGGCATATTTCGCGCCATGC